>JAZONU010000104.1:0-4324 GCA_045654605.1 Candidatus Caccoplasma sp.
GACAGCAATAATATAACTCAATTCAATCTGTCAAATCTTAAAAAGCTTACAACCCTCTATTGTAGCAATAACAATATGAAATATTTTGCAATAAATAATACCCCATTGCTTACACACCTTGATTGTTCGTACAATGATTTACGACAAATGGATATTAATGAGTGCGATTATATTTCGTTTATAGATTGTTCATACAATAATATTGACGATTTGGATTTGCATGGCAGAACTCTGTTGCAACATCTCGATTGTAGCAATAACTCCATAACAACTCTTGATGTTTCGTTGTGTACATCGTTGATATACCTTAATTGCAGACAAAATCCTATTATGGACCTTCACACATACGGAGACATAAATTTAAGAATTGTTCTTACCCCATGGAACGAATGGGGTCCTGGCTATATGCCAAATACAATGATACCTCCACAAATGCCGTATGGGTATTAAAGAGATATAACTTACGCTGTTTAAATTTATATTCCTTATGTAACTTAAAAATAAAAATATTCATTACTTTTGTGTATATAATTTCAATTATTTATAGTTTTATAAATACACAATGTAATGAATATGAAAAGAGGAAGTATATTTCTGTTTTTAATAACATCTATTGCGTTAATGAGTTGTTCATCGATGAAGGTTGTGGAGTATAGTATAAAGAGTGTACCCAATATTCCTCTCTCTGAAACAGCCACCACTGTTTTACTATATAACGTAAACAATATATCGGTAAAAGATAATCAAACCGTATTAGATATTCAGGATTCAGTAGCTCAATACATTTTTTCAAATCTTTCAGATAAATTGACTTTTTCTGAATATCCAACTATTGTAAAAGAGTATGTTGTTGAGCAACCAACATCACAACCCCTGAAAAAAGAGGTTGCAGAGAAATATAATTGCGGTGAAAATAATATAATATCTCTAAATAAAGTGTCAGTAAATCCTTATTACCGTTCGGGTACTATTGATGACGACTGGCATTTTATTGATTTGATTGTACCAACAAAGTTACACATATCAGTTTCCAGTCCTAAAACAGACTCAATTGTATCATATTCTTGTGTTGATACATTAGTATTTAGCGGGGCTGGATATACTCAACAAGAGGCTATAAATTCTCTTCCTTCACGTGATGAGTGTATAGGTAAATTAGTTACAAATATTACAAAGGTTGCATCGTTACAATATCAATCTCATCAAGAAAAATATGCTAGATTATATTTTGTATCAAGCAATAGAATGATGCGTAAAGCTGATAAATTTTGGAAAGAGGGAAAATATGACGAGGCTTCATATTTGTGGGAATATGTTTATGAAAATAAACGCTCAAAAAAGATCCAAGCAAAAACTGCGGCAAATATGGCTATGTATGAAGAGATGAAGCATAATTATGATAAATCTCTTATGTGGGCCCGTATATCATTTGCTCTTCATTCAAGGAGAAAAAGTGTATATGACCCGCAAATAGCATACCTGTCTGATTATATTCAACAACTTCGTCTCGATTTGAAAGAGCAACAGGAGAAAATGAAAACCAATACATATAGGTTTGAATAATATCAAAAAAAAGTTTGAAAAAAAAATGTAAAAAATTTGCTGGAAAAAAAATTCTGTTTACCTTTGCGAAGTCGGTGAACTAAAAAACCGCATAACAGATATGAGAAATTTACAATCTACATTTGCATACTTCTTTTATTATTACTTTTACTTTTTTGCTAAGTAAGAGCGGGAGTTTGTGTATGTAAGATTTTAAGAAATAATATAAAAGCAAATTACAAAGTCCCGTTCTTGAGAGCGGGACTTTTTTATTTATCACAACTATGAAAAATATAATACCGGCAAACAGAGTAGCCACAGTAAGCGAGTACTACTTTTCAAAAAAACTGAAAGAGGTAGCGGAGATGAATGCACGAGGGATGAATGTAATCAGTTTGGGTATTGGAAGTCCTGATCGTCCACCTCATAAAGATGTTATAGATGCTTTATGCAACGACGCAGAGCAAAGCGATGCTCACGGATACCAACCATACGTGGGAATAGCAAAATTAAGAGAGTCATTCTCTGCGTGGTATTCAAAATGGTTCGGAGTTGAGTTGGATGCAAAAACAGAGATACAACCATTGATTGGTTCAAAAGAGGGAATACTACATATCTCGTTGGCGTTCCTAAATGCAGGAGACGGAGTATTAGTCCCAAATCCCGGATATCCGACATATAGTTCGGTAAGTAAGTTGGCAGAGGCGAACATTGTAACTTACAATTTGAAAGAGGAGAATGATTGGTTACCCGATTTTGATGAGATAGAGAAAAACGATCTTTCAAATGTAAAATTAATGTGGGTAAACTACCCAAATATGCCAACAGGGAGAGTGGCAACAAAAGAGCTGTTTGAAAAATTGGTAGCATTTGGTAAAAAGCACGGAATAATAATTGTAAATGATAATCCATACAGTTTTATCCTAAACAACAATCCTTTGAGTATTCTTTCTGTAGAAGGAGCAAAAGATATATGTATAGAGCTAAACTCAATGAGTAAATCTCATAACATGCCGGGTTGGCGTGTAGGAATGTTGGCATCAAATGCACAATTCGTATCGTGGATATTAAAAGTAAAAAGCAATATTGATTCAGGAACATTCCGTTCAATGCAGTTGGCGGCTTCTGAAGCATTAATGTTAGGAGAGGAGTGGTATGAGGAGATAAACAACATTTATCGTCCTCGCCGAGTGTTGGCAGAAGAGATAGCAACAATGTTGGAATGTAAATTTGATTCGGCACAACGAGGAATGTTCCTTTGGGCAAAAGTTCCCGAGAAGTATAAAAACGGAGCAGAGTTGGCAGATAAAATCTTATACGAAGCAAGAGTATTTATAACACCGGGAATGGTATTTGGAAGTGAAGGAGAAAATTTTATACGCATATCATTGTGTGCAACAGAAGAGAAACTTAAAGAGGCAAAAGAGAGAATAAAATCAATATTATAAAAATCGAATAATAAATAATAAAAATATATACGATTATGGAAATGCAATTCGAAAAAATTACTTTACCCGGATTGGACGATAAACGACCTTTGGTAATAGCAGGCCCTTGTAGTGCGGAGACAGAAGAACAAGTAATGGAGACGGCTCGCGATTTAGCATCACGTGGAGTAAAAATATTTCGAGCAGGAATTTGGAAACCACGTACCAAACCGGGAGGTTTTGAGGGAGTAGGAAGCGAAGGCTTATTGTGGTTGAAAAAAGTGAAAGCCGAAACAGGAATGTATGTGGCAACCGAGGTTGCAAATCAATACCATGTACTTGAAGCATTAAAACACGGAGTTGATTTATTGTGGATAGGAGCAAGAACAACAGCAAACCCATTTGCAATGCAAGAGATTGCTGATGCCTTAAAAGGAGCAGATATCCCGGTACTTGTTAAAAACCCTGTAAACCCCGATATTGAGTTATGGATTGGAGGTATTCAACGTATATACAATGCAGGATTGCGTAAAATAGGAGCAATACATCGCGGATTTAGCAATTACGACGAAAAGGTATATCGTAACTCTCCACAATGGCATATACCCATAGAGTTACGTCGTCGTTTCCCTAACTTACCAATATTTTGCGATCCAAGCCACATTGGAGGAAAACGCGATTTTGTAGCACCACTTTCGCAACATGCAATGGATATGGGATTTGATGGACTTATCATTGAAACACACTGTTCTCCCGATTACGCATGGAGTGATAAAAACCAACAAATAACACCCGGAGCATTGGATTTGTTGTTAGATGATTTGATAATTCGCGATGTTCATACAACAACTGAAGACTTAAGCGATTTACGTAAACAAATTGACGTATTGGATAACGAGTTGATAGACCTTCTTGCAAAACGGATGAGAGTATCTCGTGAGATAGGTAAATTCAAAAAAGAGCATAAAATGACAGTATTGCAAGCAGCACGTTATGATGAGATTTTGAAAAAACGAGTAGAGCAAGCTGAAGCTGCTGAAATGAAAGGTGAATTTATGCTTACAGTAATGCAAGCAATTCACGAAGAGAGTGTTCGTCAACAAGTAGAGATATTGAAAGCTGAATCTTAAAGTTGTTAGTTGTTAGTTGTTAGTTGTTAGTTGGGCGTGGTTTGCTATGCCCGTAATGTAACTTAAAATATTATGAAAATACTAATAATGGGTGCAGGCAAAATGGGTTCATTCTTTGCCGATGTATTGAGTTTCGAACACGAAGTTGCAATGTTCGACAAAGATCCTAATCGCCTACGATTTACCTTTAATACCTTACGATTTTCTTCGTTTGATGAAGTAAAG
>JAZONU010000105.1:0-6814 GCA_045654605.1 Candidatus Caccoplasma sp.
ACTCCAATGCCTCTTCAAGTGAGAACTCAACAGGAGGAATAATTCTTGCCTTGTCATCTGCTCCTGATGCACGCATATTTGTAAGTTTCTTTGACTTAGTAACATTTACCACAATATCGCCCTCTTTTGCATTCTCTCCAACCACTTGTCCTGCATATACTTCATCTTGTGGATGTATAAAGAAACGTCCTCTGTCTTGTAGTTTGTCTATTGCATAAGCATAAGCTGTTCCGCTCTCCATGGCAATCAACGAACCATTTGAACGACGATCAATATCTCCCCTCCATGGTTGATACTCTAAGAAACGGTGTGCCATTATAGCCTCTCCCGCAGATGCAGTCAAAACATTATTTCTCAATCCTATAATTCCTCGAGAAGGTATTACAAATTCCATGTGTACTCTATCGCCTTGACTCTCCATAGCCATTAGATCTCCTTTACGACGAGTTACCATATCAATTATCTTACTTGAATACTCCTCTGTTACGTTTATTGTTAGTTGCTCAACCGGCTCACTCTTAACACCATCAATATCTTTAATAATTACTTGTGGCTGTCCAACTTGCAACTCATATCCTTCGCGACGCATTGTTTCAATCAAAATAGACAAGTGCAATACTCCACGGCCAAATACTGTCCAGACATCAGAGTCTTCTGATTTTTCAACTCTCAATGCAAGATTGCGATCAAGCTCTTTTGCCAAACGGTCAGCAATGTGACGAGATGTTACAAATTTTCCGTCTTTTCCAAAGAATGGAGAGTCGTTATTTGTAAAGGTCATTGACATTGTTGGTTCATCAATTGCAATGCGTTTCAATGGCTCTGGATTTTGCACATCAGAGATTGTATCTCCAATTTCAAAACCTTCTATTCCAACTATCGCACAAATATCTCCAGACGATGCCTCAGTAACTTTTGTACGTCCCAGTCCCTCAAACAAATGCACCTCTTTAATGCGTTGTTTAACAATGCTACCATCTTTTTTACACAACGAAACATCCATACCCTCGCGTAGTGTACCACGATGAATACGTCCAACGGCAATACGCCCAACGTATGACGAGAAATCTAACGATGTAATCAACATTTGAGGCTCGCCCTCTAAAATTGCTGGTGCAGGAATTGTATCAATGATAGTATCCAAAAGAACTGTTATGTCTTCAGTTTGATTACGCCAATCAAGCGACATCCAATTTTGTTTTGCCGAGCCAAAAATTGTTGGGAAGTCTAATTGATCTTCTGTTGCATTTAGGTTAAACATTAAATCAAAAACCATCTCTTGCACCTCATCGGGGCGACAGTTGGGTTTATCAACTTTATTTACAACCACAATTGGCTTCAAGCCCATCTCTATTGCCTTTTGTAGAACAAAACGAGTTTGTGGCATTGGTCCTTCAAATGCATCTACAAGAAGCAAACATCCATCCGCCATATTCAACACACGTTCAACCTCTCCTCCAAAATCGGCGTGTCCCGGAGTATCAATGATATTGATTTTACAATCTTTATATGTGATTGATACATTTTTTGAAAGAATTGTAATTCCCCTCTCACGTTCGAGATCATTGTTATCAAGTATTAA
Organism: Candidatus Caccoplasma sp.; assembly: GCA_045654605.1. Lineage (GTDB taxonomy): Bacteria > Bacteroidota > Bacteroidia > Bacteroidales > G3-4614 > Caccoplasma_A. The sequence goes on from JAZONU010000105.1 coordinate 1,583, forward strand.
CTCTCCCGATGTTTGGTTGTCGCGAAAGAGTTTTCCTGCCAATAACATTTTATCTACGATTGTTGTTTTTCCGTGATCGACGTGAGCAATAATTGCAATGTTTCTGATTTGTTGCGACATATATAAGAATTTGTTTAGTCGTTTTATATTTTAGAACTACCCTCTATTTTTAAGGGTTTCTCTATTAAATGAATAAAACATAGTTTTATTTCGTCTGCAAAGTTACAATTTTTATATGACTTTAAGAGCCTATTTCCCGTTAAATATAAAGTATAAATAAAATAAGGCTGTCGAATATTCGACAGCCCATTTTTCTCTTTCTGTAATAGAGCTTTGCTCGATTACTTTCTGATACCAAGCTCTTTGATGATAGCACGGTAACGCTCAATGTCAACTTTGATTAGATAATCAAGCATACGACGACGTTTACCTACTAACATTTTCAATGCTCTCTCAGTGCTATAATCTTTGTGATTTGACTTTAAGTGTTCAGTCAAATGAGATATACGGTATGAAAATAATGCTATCTGTGCTTCAGGAGAGCCAGTATCAGTATTAGACTTTCCGTATTTCTCAAAGATTTCTCTCTTTTTCTCAGAAGTTAAATACATCTTAAAAAATTATTTATGGTTAATAAAAATTTGCGGTGCAAAGGTAATATATTTTTTTTAATTCTGCAAGAGTTTTTTAGTTGTGAGTTGTTAGTTTTTAGTTGTTAGCAACTCAACTAGTATTCACTAAAATTTCTCATACACAACAAAACTATAGGGATAGGCGTGTTTTTCATCGACAGGCATATCTTGTCGCGAAACCTCTTTCCATACGGTTTTGTCAATCTCTGGAAAGAAGACATCGGCATCTGGGAACGATGCAGCAACCTCTGTTACATAAAGCTTATCAGCATAAGGCATTACTTGCTTATATATTTGTGCTCCACCAATAATAAATACCTCTTCTTGCTCTTTCACTGCCTCTATTGCCTTCTCAACACTGCGATAAACTGTTGCTCCAGGAAACTCAACTTCACTACGCGACAACACTACATTCTCTCTTCCTGGCAATGCTCCTGATGGCAATGAGCGGAAGGTGTTACTTCCCATTACAATGGTATGACCAAGAGTTAGCGACTTAAAATATTTTAGATCATTAGGCAATCGCCAAATCAAATTATTATCTCTGCCTATTGCTCCATTCTCTGCAACTGCTACTATTACCGATATTATTGCCATAAGTTTTTTTATTTGGAATTAGTTAGCGACTATCCACAATTAGGAATTAATTTCTCATTCCTAACTTCTCATTCCTAATTTTATTAAACCGAAACTACTCCCTTTATATGTGGATGTGGGTCATAGTCGGTTAATTCAAAGTCCTCGAATTTAAAGTCAAAGATATTTTTTACATCTGGATTTATCTTCATTTGTGGTAATGCTCGTGGCTCTCTGCTCAACTGCAACTGCACTTGCTCCATGTGGTTGTTATAGATGTGTGCATCACCAAGGGTGTGAACAAAGTCTCCCTCTTTCAATCCTGTTACTTGTGCCATCATTTTCAGCAATAGAGCATAAGATGCTATATTAAATGGTACACCCAAAAATATATCAGCACTACGTTGATATAGTTGCAATGATAGTTTACCATCTGCAACATAGAATTGGAAGAAACAATGGCATGGAGGCAAATTCATATTACCCAAATCTGCAACATTCCACGAACTTACAATTATTCGACGCGAGTCCGGATTGTTTTTAATTGTATTTACAACCTCTGAGATTTGGTCAATGTGTCCTCCGTTGTAGTCGGGCCATGAACGCCATTGATATCCGTAAATATGACCTAAGTTTCCATCTGGGTCTGCCCACTCGTTCCAGATACGCACACCATTATCTTGCAAATATTTTGCATTGGTATCACCTTTCAAGAACCACAACAACTCATATATGATTGATTTTAAGTGTAGCTTTTTTGTTGTTAAAAGAGGAAATCCATCTTCCATCTTAAAACGCATCTGATGTCCAAACACAGATGTTGTACCAGTTCCTGTGCGGTCGGTCTTTACCACGCCCTCATCAAGAACTCTTTGTAATAGATCTAAATATTGTTTCATTTTTATTGATATTTATAGTTAGTATCTACTTGCTGTTTTAGAGTCCTCTAACAACTAACAACTAACAACTAACAACTAATTATAAGCCTGCACGGTATTTACCGTCTGTTATATCTTCCAATATACTCAAATATGAGGCATATCTTGATTGACTTATTGTCTGCTCCTCCAGAGCCTTTAATACTGCACACCCTGGCTCATTGCGGTGCGTACAGTTATTAAAACGACAATTTGCCGATTCTCTGAATATCTCGGGAAAATAGTGCGAAACTTCGGCTTCTTTAAAGTCAATTGTTCCAAAACCTTTTATTCCCGGAGTATCAATAACAGCACCCGTTGTTGGCAAATCAAACATTTCTGAGAATGTTGTAGTATGCATTCCTGTACCATGAGATGATGAGATGCCTCCTGTCCGCAAATTGGCATTAGGTATTATTGAGTTTATGATGCTCGACTTACCTACTCCAGAATTGCCCGATAAGAGTGTAGTTTTCCCCTCTAACTCTATTCTCAACTCTTCTATTCCATCTCCTGTTGCTGCTGACACTTTTATACATCTATACCCAATAGTTTGATATAGATTTATTACAGCATCCAACAGCTCCATCTCCTCATCATCGTAAAGGTCTATTTTATTGAACACCAATATTGCCGGTACTCTATAAGCCTCTGCTGTTGCCAAAAAGCGGTCAATAAAGACCAAATTGGTTTGAGGATGTGCTATTGTTACCACCAATAGAGTTTGAGATAGATTACTTGCCAAGATGTGCGACTCTTTTGAGAGGTTTGAGGCTTTACGAATTATATAGTTTTTTCGCTCCTCAATTTTTGTGATATAGGCAACATCTTGGCCCACCTCATCAACCTCAACAAAATCGCCCACTGCCACAGGATTTGTTGTACGTATTCCTTTTAAACGAAAGTTCCCTTTTACTTTACATAAAAGGGTTTTTCCGTTATCGAGTCGTACCCAATAACCACTTCCGGTATTTTTAGTTACTAAGCCTCTCAACTGCTTTGAGTTTGATTATACTGTCAATATCTCTTTTTCTTTCTCGGCAAATAGTTCATCAACTTTTTTGATGAATTTGTCGTGAAGTTTTTGTACGCTATCCTCACCATCTTTTGCCATATCCTCAGGCATACCCTCATTTTTTTGAGCTTTTTTGAATGCCTCAATTGCCTCTCTTCGTGAATTACGAATTGCAACTTTTGCATTCTCAGCCTCTCCTTTTGAACGTTTTACCAAGTCACGACGACGGTCCTCTGTAATTGGAGGAATACCTAAACGGATATGCTCTCCGTTATTCTCTGGAGTAATACCTACTGATGAGTTTTGTATTGCTTTTTCAATTTCGCGCAACATACTCTTCTCCCATGGTTGTATCATGATTGTTTTTGCATCGGGGACAACGATTGTTGCCACTTGAGAAACGGGTACTGATGAACCATAGTAATCAACTCTTACAGGATCTAACAAACGTGCTGATGCCTTTCCTGCGCGAATAGTTGCCAATGCCTCATCCAAAAAGGCAATGCTCATCTCCATCTTTTCAGCTGCTGCGTCCAATATTGCTTTTACTTCTGCCATAATCTTATATATTTTTTAATTTTAATATACTAATGTTCCTATATTCTCGCCAGATAGTACTTTTTTAAGGTTTCCTGCTGTATCCATATCAAATACTATTATAGGCAATTTATTCTCTTTACAAAGTGTTGTTGCTGTCAAATCCATCACTCGTAGATTGCGATTGTAAATCTCATCATAAGTAATGCTATCAAATTTAACAGCATTGGGGTCTTTCTCTGGATCGGCTGTATAAATACCATCTACTCGTGTTCCTTTAAGCATTACATCTGCCTCAATTTCAACTCCACGAAGTGCCGATGCAGTATCGGTTGTAAAGTATGGATTTCCTGTTCCTCCTGCCATAATCGCTATTTTCCCTGCTTTAAGAGCCTCAATTACTTTACTTTTACCATAAGGCTCTCCAATAGGGAACATTCCTACTGCTGTGAATACCGATGCTGGTTGTCCGGCACTCTCTAATGCCGATTGCAATGCAAGACTGTTTATTACTGTTGCTAACATTCCCATTTGGTCGCCACGAACTCTATCAAATCCTTTTGATGCTCCACTCAAACCTCTGAATATGTTGCCTCCGCCTATTACAATACCTATCTCAATACCCATATCTGCAACCTCCTTTATTTGTGCAGCATAGGCAGCGAGGTGTTTTTCATCTATTCCATAGCCTTTTTCACCCATCAACGACTCTCCGCTGAGTTTAAGCAATACTCTTTTATATTTTACCTCCATACTTCAATTTTATTTATTTTTTCAAAATTATAAATTTTGTATGAACTTTCATACGTTTTGGCAATTTATTTTTTATTCAACTACTCTGTTACAATTTTCTTTATTAATTTAGGAGCATATTTTGAAGGGTTGAGCAATGGTTAGAAGTTTAATTACAGGATTAGTTATTTTATTAAGCACAGTCTGTTTTACTACAAATGCGGATAACAAAATTCGCAATAAGGCCGATGAACATTTCGCAAAAAAAGAGTGGAAGGAGGCATCAGAGGTTTATAATGTATTACTCCACAGTAGCATAAACGATTTTTCGTTATATGCTCCAGCAATTGTTTCAGCAGGAAATAGCAACAACTACGATAGAGTTATGAAATACATCTCTCTATCAAGCAAAACAGGTATTCCCTTAGATTCTATTTTTAGCAGAACTCTATCTCTTTCTCTAAAGACAAGAAGTACCATTGTTTATGAAAGAATGCTCTTAACCATTAAACAGCAACAACCTTGGCTTGAAAAATTCATAAACAATCACCTTTTAAGTTTTTACTACAATCGTAAAAATTGCATAAAGGCCATAGAAATTGCCGACGCTATCATAGCCAAAAATCCTAAAAATATTATTGAAGTAATGTCTATTAAAGCCAAAGCTTTGAACGATATGGGCAATATCAATTCGGCTGTTAGTGTTGTGGAAGATATTTTAAGTATAGATTCAAATAATATTGATGCCCGTATATTTTTGGGTTACTACTATTATACATCTGCAAAACAGAGTATTAAAGATTTTAACTTTGTAGTAAAAATA
>JAZONU010000106.1:0-3826 GCA_045654605.1 Candidatus Caccoplasma sp.
TTTATATTTGTTGTGCATAATTTTTTAAAAAATGCAGTTGCAAATATAATAAAAATTGTATTATTTAACATATTTGCACTTATAAATTTGTGATTATAAAAAAAAGACGATATTTATGAAGATAACAGAATTAAAGCCACAGGCAGTTTGGACAATTTTTGATGAGATAACACAAGTGCCACGTCCCTCAAAAAAAGAGGAGAAGATACGCCAATATCTAAAAGATTGGGCAGTTAAGAACAATATAGAGATAAAAGAGGATGAAGCAGGAAACATCTTGATGAGTAAACCTGCTACTTCCGGTTGCGAAAATGCACCCGTATTAACAATGCAAGCACACATGGATATGGTGTGTGAGAAGAATAACGGTGTGGATTTTAATTTTGATACCGACCCAATAAAAACAGTTGTTGATGGCGAGTGGGTCAGAACCGAAGGCACAACCCTTGGAGCAGATAACGGAATAGGTATGGCAGGAGCTATGGCAATACTTATTGACGATACAATAAAACATGGTCCATTGGAGGCTCTATTTACAGTTGATGAGGAGACTGGGCTTACAGGAGCTTTTGCTTTGAAAGAGGGCTTTATGGATGGTAAATATCTTATCAACCTCGACTCAGAGGATGAGGGAGAGGTGTTTGTAGGATGTGCAGGAGGTGTTGATACAGTGGCAACTCTACCTTATACCACTGAGAAAGCTCCCGAAGGATACCACTTCTTGAAAATATATGTAGAGGGACTTAGAGGAGGACATTCAGGTTGTGATATACACTTAGGATTGGGTAACTCAATAAAAATATTATCTCGTTTCCTAATGATGTGGATGCGTAAAAATCCTCTATGCCTTGTTAGCTTTGAGGGCGGAAATTTACGTAATGCGATCCCTCGTGAAGCCTCAGCAGTTGTAGCGGTTCGAAAAGAGGATAAAGAACCTATTACTATTGCATTAAATATGTTCGCTGCAGAAGTGGCACGAGAGTTAAAAGGTGTTGATGACAACTTTAAAATGCGTTGGGAAACAACTGAAGCAAGCGATGTTATAGAGCAAAAAACTGCAGCAAACCTTATAAATGCCTTAAACGGATGTATTCAAGGAGTTGTGGCAATGAGTCGTGATATAGAGGGATTGGTTGAAACATCAACAAATCTTGCATCGGTAAAAATGCCGGAGGCTGGTAAGTTTGTGATATCAACAAGTCAACGAAGCAGTGTTGAATCGGCAAAACATTCAACAGCGTTCAGTCTTGAGAGTGTATTTACCCTTGCAGGAGCAACTGTAACTCACAGCGACGGATACCCGGGTTGGAAACCTAATATGGATTCATCAATTCTTAAAACAACAGTTGAAACATACGAGCAACTATTTGGCGAAAAACCCGCAATAAAAGCAATACACGCAGGATTGGAGTGTGGATTGTTCTTGGAGAAATACCCATATTTAGAGATGGTATCATTTGGACCAACAATTCGTGGAGTACACTCTCCCGACGAAAGACTGCACATACCAGCAGTTGTAAACTTCTATAAACATTTAATTGCAATAATAGAAAAAGTAGCAGAGGAGAAGTAGTATGTTAGAGCAAGGGCCAACATTAGAGGAGGAGGTTGTAAAGATGCTCCGCACCGTTTACGACCCGGAGATACCTGTAAACATATACGATTTAGGATTGATATACCTAATCGATTTTGACGAGGAGAACAATCTTAAAGTAGAAATGACTTTTACTGCTCCTAACTGCCCTGCTGCTGAGTTTATATTAGAAGATGTAAGAATGAAACTCGAAGGTATAGCAGGAGTAAAGAGCCTTGATTTGCAAGTGGTTTTTGAACCCGAGTGGAACAAAGATATGATGAGTGAGGAGGCAAAACTCGATTTAGGATTTTTGTAGTTGTTAAAACTATGGTTACGAAGATAACTATGATAACTTGGGATAGCGGTAATTATTAGACTAATTGGGCTAATTGGACTTATAAGACTAATAATAATCAAGAACTGACAAGGCCTCTATGGTATTTGTTAATGATGAAGAAAATATATTTTATATCTGATTTACATTTAGGGGCAAAGACCCTAAAATCGACAAGAGAATCGGAAAAACGTGTAGTGGCTTGGCTCGACTCCATAAAGGAGTCGGCCTCTGCCGTATATTTGCTCGGAGATATATTAGACTATTGGTTTGAGTATAGGTGTGTAGTGCCACGAGGCTTTACACGTTTCTTTGGGAAAATTGCAGAGCTTACCGATATGGGAGTTGAGGTGCATTGGTTTATAGGAAATCACGATATATGGATATTTGATTATCTCCCTTCTGAACTTGGAGTGATACTACACAGAGAGTCATATATAACCGATTTGTGTGGCAAACGCTTCTATATGGGACATGGCGACGGAGAGGGAAAACGCCCAAAGGGCTTTTTGTTTATTCGTTGGCTATTCCGAAATAAGTTGTGCCAAAAACTCTATTCCGCAATACATCCATGGTGGACAGTACCATTTGCACACGGATGGTCGTCTAATAGTAGAAAGGCAGGGGGACAGACTCCAAAATTTGGCAACAACGAAGAGAATCCTCTTGTGGAGTGGGCAACAGAATACAATACAAAAACCGAAAACAAAATAGACTATTTCGTTTTCGGTCATCAACATCTACTATTTAAACGTCCATTGAAAAGTGGAGGAGAGATAGTTATTACAGGTGATTGGATAACTCACAACTCATATCTCGAATACGACGGAGAAACCCTTGCGTTAAAGAATTTTTAGTTATATTTCTTTGAATATTTATTCCGCAAAACTCAAATGATTGATAATGAGCTTATTTGAGTTGGTAAATACTCATTAGCTAACAACTACCCCAAAGGCATTTTAAAGCACAGTGCTCTGTGCGACGGAGGAAGCGTAGCCGACAACTAACAACTCTCTTTATTAATATCATCCAAAAGTTTTTTAACCTCTTCGTCAGTTTGTGTAAGATGACCTTTGCAGAACTTGATAAGTTCGACACTTCGTTGTGCATACATTTTTAGATCGTCTATTTTACATTTGTCGCTTTGTAACATAGCAACAATATTCTCAAGTTCCTCAACAGCTTCGCTGTAATTTTTTACATTATCCATATCTAACTTATATATTCTTTAAATTCTTAATTTCTACCTCTGCTTCGCCATCAGCAAAAATAACTTTTATATTATCACTCTCTTTAATCTCTGATACGCTTTTAATAGGAAATCCATCTTTTACCGAAATTGAGTAACCACGTTTTAATATCTTGTCAGGCGATAGAAGCTCTATGCTGGTAGCCATACTTGCAACTCGGTTTTGCTCTCGTTCAATGGCCCGTTCAAAGAGATTTTTCAGCGTAGTATAGTTGGTTGCAACTCTAATCTTCTCTTTACTAACTCGGCTATTAATACCCATTAAAACCTTGCTCTGTAGTTGAGATATTTTGTTCTTTTCTCGTTCTATTTTATTTGTAACCAACGAAGGTATTAGGCTCTCTGTTGATGAAAGTTTTAATCTCTCATCGCTTAAAATATTTCTAATTCTATCGCTAATCTCTCCACTCAATTCGTTTAGGTAGTTATCGCTGTTTGTAATAACTGAAATTAAAAATTCAGCAACAGCAGTAGGAGTTTTAATGCTCTTGTATGCAACATAATCCAAAACGGTTATATCGCGTTCGTGTCCTATACCCACAATTACAGGTAGAGGAAATTGAGTAATATTTAGAGCAAGATTATAATCGTCAAAGCAATTAAGTTCCGATGTGGCACCACCGCCCCTTATAATAACAACACAATCAAAATTATCGATATTATTATA
>JAZONU010000107.1:0-3528 GCA_045654605.1 Candidatus Caccoplasma sp.
ATTGGGAGCCAAGGAGGTAAAGAATGATGTTCCACTACAACGACCTCTATCATTTATTTTTGGAGCAGATCAAATGCTTGAGGCATTTGAGGCTCAAGTTGCAGGGCTTAAAGCTGGAGATAAATTCGATTTTAGAATTGCATGTGCCGATGCCTTTGGTGAGTATGACGAACAACGAGTGCAAGAGTTGTCAAAAGAGATATTTAGTCCCAACGGGCAATTTGATGCAGAAAATGTGGTTCCTGGCAAAACATTTCAAATGATAAACTCTGATGGTGATCGTTTTAACGGTTCTGTATTAGAGGTAAAAGAGAACACCGTAATAATGGACTTTAATCACCCCTTAGCAGGAGAGGAATTACATTTTGTAGGAGAAGTTCTATTGGTTAGAGATGCAACAGAAGAGGAGTTAAATCCTAAACACTCATGTGGCTGTTGTAGCGGTTGTCATGGTGGCGATTGTGGTAGCGATAGCGGTTGCGGAGGTTGTAACGGAGGGTGTGAGTAATACTTAGTTATTAGTTGTTAGTTGTTAGATGAATGATTGACAACTAATAACTGATAGCTGATAACTGATAGCTGACAACTGATATGGAATTTATAGCTATTATCCCTGCACGATATGCATCAACACGTTTCCCGGGTAAGCCTTTGGCTGACATGAATGGGAAACCAATGATACAAAGAGTTTATGAGCAGGTAAAAAAATGTGTCGAAAAGGTATATGTTGCCACAGATGATGAACGCATATATAGTGCGGTTGAGTCATTTGGCGGTAAAGTAGTAATGACATCTCCAAATCACAAAAGTGGAACCGATCGCTGTGCAGAGGCTTATAAAACAATAGGCGGAGGAGAAGATGTTATTATTAATATTCAAGGAGATGAACCATTCATTGCACCTTCTCAAATAGAGTCCATTATGGCATGTTTTACCGATAAATCGGTTCAGATAGCCACATTGGTAAAACCATTTACTGAGGCTGACGGAATAGAGGCATTAATGAATCCCAACTCACCAAAAGTTGTATTGGGGGTCGATAATCAGGCACTCTATTTCAGTCGTTCCATAATCCCCTATGTGAGAGGTTGCGATATTCAAGAGTGGCTAAAAAGCAATACCTTCTACAAGCATATTGGAATGTATGCGTATCGTGCCGATTCGTTAATGGAGATAACCCAATTACCACAATCATCGTTAGAGAAAGCCGAATCGTTAGAGCAGTTACGATGGTTGCAAAACGGATACAAAATTAAAGCAGGAATAACCACGCAAGAGACAATTGGAATAGATACTCCCGATGATATGCAAAAAGCATTGGAGTTTATGAGTCGAATTGCCTGCAAATAACAAATTAATGAACTCAAAGCAACAGCCCCATATTAAGGAGTTTGAAAAGATGCAGTTTAAGATGCCTCGATTGGAAGAGACCAATCGGGGCATACCCTTGTATATCTACACAGGGAGTGTTCAAAACGTATCTCGAATTGATATAATATTCTCAAGTGGAGCATACGAAGAGAGTGCTCCTCTGGTAGCACAAGCAGCAGCAACAGCATTAACCGAGGCATCAACAAAGAAAAGCTTTGATACAGTATCTGAACTATTCGATTTTTATGGAGGGTGGATTCGAAAAACAGTATCATTGCACTACACCATATTTACACTATACTCACCCAACAGAACCTATAAAAAATTGTTATCGCTTTTTTTCGAGGTGATAACATCTCCACGTTTTAGCAAACGTGATTTAGAACGATTTAAACGACAGGGAAGAGAGAGTCTGAAGGTGATGCAGAAAAAAGTTGAGAGTATATCCTCAACAATCTTCAAAGATAAAATGTTTGGCAATCATCCATACGGACTAACCCCAAAAGTTGAAGATTATAACAATTTGCACGTTGATGCAATATGTCAATATGCACAAGAGAGGTATGTAGCAGAGAAGTGTCAAGTGCTATTCTCGGGAGATATAAGTGAGGAGATGATAAACCACCTGAAAGATGAGTTGCAAAAAATCGGTACCCGTCCAAACATAACAGATAGCCGACGCACTATAAACACAACATATCCCAAAGAGGTAGTGTTAGAGGAGGTAAAAAATGCAATGCAGAGTTCTGTAAGGATAGGAGCTCTTACCATAAATCGTAGCAACGAGAATTATATGAATCTTCATATCCTCAATAGTGCTTTGGGAGGATACTTTGGAAGTCGCCTCAATAAAAATATCAGAGAGGAGAAGGGATATACATACGGAATAAATTCATGGTTGATAGGATTGCCAGATGCAGCATATTTTACCATATCCACCCATACAGCCATACACTTTACCAAACCCCTGATTGAGGAGGTAAAAGCCGAGATAGAGAAGATAAAAAGCTCGCCAATTTCAGAAGAAGAGTTGCGAACATTAAAAGGATATCTATTAGGCGATTTTGCAAGAATGTTTGATAATAGCTTTACGCTTGCCGACAATTTTATAGCAATACTTACCAATGACGTGCCCTTAACCTATTTCGATGAAAGAATAGATAATATAAACAGAGCAACCCCTGAAATATTATTGCAAACAGCCCAAACATATCTACCCTCGTTCGAAGATATGCTTGTTGTTGTGGCAGGAGGAATGTAACGGGGAGGATAATATTAAATTCAAATATAGAGTAATAACAAAAAAAATCGGAGTTTCCTCCGATTTTTTTGTTATTTAGAAGTTTGCTAAATATTAGAATTTATAAGAGCCACCAATTGTCCAAACAAAGCGAGAACCGTGTTTGCTAACCAATTGACCTTTCATTTCAGTATATACAGCCCAGGCGTCGTTGATATCATATTGGAAACCTCCTCCAATATTCATACCTACGCAAACAGTGTTAGATTTGTACGTGTTTGAAGAGGCTCTTGTCTCTGGAGAAGATTTGGTAACCACAGGAATTGAACTATCTCCTATACCATAATCATAGCCGCCATCGTAATCGCCATAATCGGGTACGCTTATTTTAGATTGGTAACCCATAACTGTAAATCCTGCTAAAGGATATGCTCTCATACCTTTTCCAAAGAAGAATTGATAGTGAGCATCAACATTAATATCCCAAGAAGCTATGCCTTTGTTTCTGAAACCATAGTCAAACGAAGCAGCTAATCTCCAAGGATCAGTAATGCTATAAGAGAATTTTGCACCTAAACCAGGGTTTGTAATACCTTGACCTGCACCCAACATAAATTGAGCACTTGCAGTCATTTCGCCTTTTTGTGCATAGCCAGTCAATGCAAATACGCAAAGAGCCATTGTAATTAAAATCTTTTTCATAATCGTACTATTTTAGTTTTAATAAAAAATTAAATTCAATAATACAAAAGTAACTATATTGTATAATTAAACAAAAAATAAGAAAACTTTATTTAACTAAAAAGGGTAAAAATAAATAACTAAAATATGAACAAGTAAGAAAAAAAATTATACTTTCGTAAATGTAAAACTTTTACATTGAGAGTGAGTTGAAAAAACATGAAAATAAAAAAAAT
>JAZONU010000108.1:0-3170 GCA_045654605.1 Candidatus Caccoplasma sp.
TTGAAGAGGAGCTTGCAACAGAGATATCTCAACTTGGAGGAGAGGATATAGTCATTGGGAAGAGAATGGTGTCGTTCAATGGCGACAAGGAGTTGATGTATAAGGCAAATTTCTTTTGTCGAACAGCATTGCGAATATTAAAACCCATATACACCTTTCAGGCCAATAACACAGATGAGTTGTATGATAGAATAAAGGAGTATGATTGGAGTAAAATACTTACACCAAAAAGTACATTCACAATAGATTCTGTAGTAAATTCTGATGAGTTCAGAAACTCTCGTTTTGTAACCTATCGTGTAAAAGATGCAATAGTTGATTGTTTTACCGATAAAGGGAAAGATCGTCCATCGGTAAGATTGACAAATCCCGATTTATACATAAACGTACATATCTCACATAATGAGTGTACCATTTCGTTAGACTCTTCGGGAGAGAGCCTCCATAAACGCGGATATCGTGTAGCACAAACCGAAGCACCTATAAACGAAGTACTTGCGGCTGCTATGCTGTTAAAAGCAGGATGGGATGGTTCTTCTGATTTTGTTGACCCTATGTGTGGCTCAGGAACAATACTTATTGAGGCAGCTATGATTGCCACTAATACAGCACCAGGTCTTTACCGACAAGGATATGCATTTGAAAAGTGGAACGATTTTGATGCTGACCTATTGCAGGATATATACAATGATGACTCTGCTGAACGTGAATTCAATTATAAGATTTATGGAGCAGACATAAACCCACAGGTAATAGAGATAGCTCGTAAAAATATTAAAGGTGCTGGAATGGAACGATACATAACACTTGAAACACGTTCTGTTCAACGATGGGAAGAGGCTCCTCAAAACTGTATGGTAGTAACAAATCCACCATACGGAGAAAGACTTAATCCTCGCGATTTAGAAGAGATATATGCTTCTCTTGGAGAGAAATTAAAACATATTTTTACAGGCTGTTCGGCATGGATAATAAGCTCTTCTCGAGAAGGCTTTGATAAGATTGGTTTGAAACCCTCACAAAAAATAAAGATGATGAATGGCTCTTTGGAGTGTGAATTTAGAGAGTATCAAATCTTTGGAGGAACATATAGCCAACATAAAAAAGAGATTGCCGAAGGCAAAAAGGAGGATCGTCGTGAAAGACGAGCTCCTAAAAAAGAGAACTTTAAACGCGAGTTTGAAAAGAAGGATAAGGAGAAAAAAAGCTATCGTTTTGATGATCGCACAGCTCCAAAAGATAAAAAGCCGAGAGATAAAAAGGTTGGAGGAAAGGTTTTCTCTAAAAAAAGTGTAAATACAAAACCAGCTCCTGCTCCAAAAGAAAATTTTGAAAAAGGCAAACGAGAATTACATGGCGACGAGTTTGTATCAAAATTTGTAACCTTCCGTCAACCCACAATGATTGGCGAGTCGGCAACAGAAAATAAACAATTCCGTAAACGTAAAAACAAGGAGTAATGTATAATATAAGAAGAGTATTTCTGCTATCGGTAGCACTATTAATATCGTTATTTACAATGGCACAAAACAGCAAAGAGCTAACATTGCAACACCTTATGCCCGGAGGTAAAAATTATTCATCAATAGTACCACAAAACATAAAGCAGTTGCAGTTTGCAGGAGATAACTATATTTATGTATCTGGAGATAAAGTTATATCGGCAGCACTACCCGATGGAGAAGAGAGTACTCTTATCTCTAAGCAAGAGATAAATAATATATTATCTACCGTAAAAGCCGATACCATTAAAGCAATACCGCAAATATTTGCGTCGGAGGAGAATGGGAATATAACCTTGCGATTTAATCACAAAGGCAGAGCATATAAAATTGATTGCATAACAAAAAAGATATTATCGGAATATAGCTTTGTTAGAGGAGATAAACACGAAGAGTATTCAGCTGAAGCCGATGCTTACATCACAACAACAGGAAACAGATTGCATTTGCACACAGCTGATGGAAAGCGAAAAGAGATTGAAAAGGACGAGGCTAAAGATGTATCGCTTGGCTCAAACTATGTACACCGTAACGAGTTTGGTATAGAAAAGGGTATATTTTGGTCGCCCGATGGAGCTTCTGTGGCATTCTATCGTATGGACGAGAGTAAAGTAAAGGATTATCCATTGGTAAATATCTCTGCTCGTCAAGCTCAACTCCAAAGTATAAAATACCCTATGGCAGGAATGGAAAGCCACACTGTAAAAGTTGGAGTATATAATCTCAAAAAGAAAAAAACAGTATATCTGAAAAGTGGTAAAACAGATGAAAGATACTTTACCAACATCAGTTGGTCGCCCAAAGGAGATAAGATATACATTTTAGAGGTAAATCGCAGACAAGACACCTGTAATTTAGTATGCTATAACGCAAAAAATGGAGCAAAAGAGAGTGTGTTGTTTACCGAAACAAGCGATAAATATACCGAGCCTGAAAATCCCCTAATATTTATTTCAGACACAGAGTTTATCTATCTCTCTCGTAAGGATGGTTTCCGTCATGCATACCTATACAACACAGAGGGAGAAGAATTAAAACAACTTACTTCGGGAGAGTGGGAGATAATAGAGGCAACGCTCTCTGCTGATAAGAAAACTCTATTTGTGTTATCAACCGAAGAGTCGCCTATGCAACGTAACCTGTATAAGATATGCATAGAGTCAGGTAAAAGAGTACGCATAACACCTGAAGATGGAGTGCATAAAGTACAATTGTCGGCATCAAGTAAATATTACATCGATAATTATAACAGCCACAACACTCCTCGAGTAGTAAAAGTAGGAAGCTTAACATCAGTAGGAGTAGAGAAGGAGTTGTTAAGAGCAAAAAATCCATTCGACAAGTTTGATATGCCTGTTGTAATTGAAAACGGGACAATAATAGCAGATGATGGAGTAACTCCGTTGTATTACAGAATGACACGTCCAGCAGAGGTTGATTCTACAAAGAAACTACCTGCAATTGTGTATGTATATGGTGGTCCTCATGCTCAACAAGTAACAGATGTCTTTATGTGGAACTATCGTGGTTGGGATATTTATATGGCTCAAAAAGGCTATGTAGTCTTTACCCTTGATAATAGAGGCTCGGCAAACCGAGGATTGGAATTTGAGAGTGTAACACATCGTCAGTTGGGAGTGGCAGAACTTGCAGACCAAATGAAAGGAG
>JAZONU010000109.1:0-10824 GCA_045654605.1 Candidatus Caccoplasma sp.
TATCTTTCTCTTCTATTATATTTTTTATATCTTTTAGATACTCTTGTGATAGTTCAATCATCGTCAATTGTTGTTTTAGGGTTTAACGATATGTTTCTCTATCTCGTTGGTTAGTTCAATAAATTGGGCTACCGATATTTGCTCGGGACGAAGATTGAATATTTCGTTGGCAAGTAGTGGCGACCCTTGTTCTATGATTGGCTTTAACGAGTTACGCATTGTCTTTCGCCGCTGATTAAAGGCTGTTTTTACTATGCGTTTAAAGAGTTGCTCGTTACAGCCCAATTCCGTGACATTGTTTCGTGTCATACGAATTACAGCCGATTTTACTTTGGGCGGTGGATTAAAGACGTGTTCTGATACAGTAAAGAGATACTCAACATCGTACCATGCCTGCATCAACACCGACAGTATTCCGTATGTCTTACTTCCCGGTTTTGCTGCTAAGCGTTCAGCTACCTCTTTTTGTATCATTCCACTACAACAAGGTATCATATCTTTATAGTCTAATACTTTGAAAAATATCTGACTTGATATGTTATAGGGATAGTTTCCAATTACACAGAGATTTTTACCAAACACCTCTGATAAATTCATTTGTAAAAAATCACCCTCCACTATTCTGCCTGATAGTTGCGGAAAGTTTTTGTTCAAATAGGCTACCGACTCCGTATCTATCTCCACTACTGTTACATCATGCTTCTCCTCTAACAGGAATTGTGTTAGCACACCCATTCCCGGACCTACCTCCAATATGGGCATACCTTTATAGTCGGATAGCGTTTCTGCTATTCTCCGAGCTATATCAAGGTCTGTTAAGAAGTGCTGTCCTAAACTCTTCTTTGGTCGTACCAACTTTGCCATTATTGAACAATTTTTGTTACTTTGTTTATATATTTTTTTTGAGTTATACTCTCATTTACCGACAAAAAGGTTACCTTTGTAACTGCTTTTTGCATTAAAAATGAAAGTACAATTGTACAAAGATAATTAAATTCTCAAAAAATTGAAACGAATAGTATCTTATATATTTAAATTTATTGTTCCTCTTGCTTTTGGGCTTGGTCTATTCTGGTATGTGTATAGCAAAATGGACATGAATAAGGTGGGAGAAATATTACAATATGACATTAACTATTGGTGGATTTTACTATCAGGTATTATTGGTATGTTTAGCCATATTATAAGGGCTGCTCGTTGGAAAATTCAGTTGAAGGCTCTTCCTGCAAATCCACCCATAAAGGTACTAATTAACGCTATTTTTGGAACATACGCTGTTAATCTTATTTTCCCTCGCATGGGAGAGGTGTGGCGTTGTGGTTATGTGGCTCACAGCGAAAACAAATCGTTTGTCAAGATTGTTGGCTCTATGATATCGGAAAGATTGACAGATACTTTTACCGTTGCAACAATTACCATTATTACCCTTTTCTTACAACTTGATGTTCTTAAAGAGTTTTTGAGTCAAAACCCTATAGTTAAGGAGTCTATTGTCAATACTGCTACTTCGCCTTTACTATATAGTTTTATTGCAGTAGGTATTATTATTCTTATTCTTTTGTTTAGATATAAAAGTAACAATACCATTATTTTAAAAATTAAGGGATTTTTCTATAATCTACTCAATGGTTTTAAGACTATTTTTAAAATGAAGGATAAGGGGCTTTTTCTATTTTATACAGTATTGATGTGGGGACTTTATTTCCTTGAACTTTATGTTTGCTTTTTTGCTTTTAAAGAGACTGAATCGTTAGGTATTGTTTGTGCCTTCTCTTGTTTCTTATTGGGTAGTATAAGCATGGGATTGCCTGTTCAGGGTGGTGTTGGTCCTTGGCATTGGGTTGTTATCGGTGTCTTAACTCTTTATGGACTAAACAATGATACAGCAGGAGCTTTTGCTCTTGTGGCTCATGGAGTACAACTTGTTATGACTATTTTAGTTGGTATATATACTTTTGTCTCTATCTCTATTGATAAAAAGAAAGATAAAATCTGAAAACAATTTGTAAGATATTTTGTTATCAAATAATAATACCTTTTCTGACTTATAACCACTAACAACTACTATGAGAGAGCAAATAGAACTGCTTAATCCTTCAGTATTATGGAAACATTTTTACAATATTTGTAAAATACCGCATACTTCACATAACCTT
The DNA here is from genome assembly GCA_045654605.1 of Candidatus Caccoplasma sp. GTDB lineage: Bacteria > Bacteroidota > Bacteroidia > Bacteroidales > G3-4614 > Caccoplasma_A. The sequence continues at coordinate 2,157 of JAZONU010000109.1, forward strand.
GATAAAATTTCAGAATATATAATTGATTTTGCCAATAAGCATAATCTTTCATGGAGTAAAGATGGTGGAGGAAATATTGCCGTTCATAAGGCTGCATCAAAAGGGATGGAGAATAAGAAAGGTATTATTATTCAGGCACACATAGATATGGTTGGCCAAAAGAGTCTTAATTCTCCTCACGATTTTATAAATGATCCTCTTACCATATACGTTGACAATGGCTGGGTTAGAGCTATAAATACATCTTTAGGTGCCGACAATGGTATTGGTGTTGCAGCTATGTTGTCCATTTTAGAGGCTGATGATATTGAACACCCTGAAATTGAAGCCCTATTTACTCTTGATGAAGAGTGCGGTATGGAGGGAGCTTCGCTTTTGAGTAGAGATTTTTTAAAACACTCCATTATGATTAATACCGACTCTGAAGAGGATGACTCAGCCTTTATAGGATGTGCCGGAGGTATTGATTTTAAAGCCTCTCTTAACTATATCAACGAGGTTTGCAATTTAAATGGTCGTGCCTTTAAACTTAGAATAAAGGGATTGAAAGGAGGACACTCGGGTGTTGATATTCATAGAGGTAGAGGTAATGCAAATAAATTATTATTCAGGTTCTTAAATTTTACTACTCAGGCTTACGGCATAAGGGTTGCAGAGGTGCATGGCGGTGATACTCGCAATGCTATTCCTCGTAGTGCCGAAGCTATTGTTGTTGTAAATTATAGCGATTGTGATAATTTCATAAATGAAGTAGCAATATTTGGCAAATTATACCAAAACGAATATAATGTAATTGAAGAGGAGATTGTTTTTTCTTGCAAAGAGATTAATATGCCAAAAGGTATTTTGCCTATTGAATTCCAAAAGAGATTTATAAATGTTATAGAAGCTACACCCGATGGCGTTGAGAGGATGATTCCTTGCATTGAAGATACGGTTGAGACATCATCAAATTTGGCTGTGGTTAATTGCAAGGATGGTTATGCCTCTGCTCACATTTTGGTGCGTTCTACTATGTCGAGCCGAAAATATAATTACATTTCAAAGTTGTGGAGCTTATACTCTCTTGTTGATGCAGAGATTGAATTATTTGGAGATTATCCTTCGTGGTCGCCAAACATTAACTCTCCTATTTTGAATATTGCTAAAGATTTTTATAAAAAAAGTTTTGGAGAAGAACTTAAAACAAAAGTGATGCATGCAGGTTTAGAGTGTGGTGTTATATCTTCGATTTACCCTGAAATGGATATAATTTCAATTGGTCCTAATATGCTTCACCCCCACTCTCCCGATGAGAGAGTTGAAATTGCTTCGGTTGAAAAATTCTGGAATTTTCTACTCGGAATTCTTAAAAATAGCCCTCTTAGATAAATTAGAAATTAGAAATGAGGAATTTTGCGAGTAAGCGAATACAATACCAAACTTGTTTGAGCATTGTTGAGCATGAGCAAAATCAACAAACGGATGTTTGTTTATGAGGAATTAATTTCTAATTGGTACAAACTGACAACTAACGACTAACAACTAACAACTAACAACTAACAACTAACAACTATTATAAGTACTTAGTAAGTATCTTTATATTTTCGTTGTTATCGTAACTTTTATGTAACACCTCATTACGAACGGCTAACTCTTCATCAGTTATTTTTTGAGATAGTGCTTTTTTAATTGTCTCTATCAAATCTTTATCGGAATGAGCTACCATACACACCTCTTTCAATCCGGTACTCTCAATCATCTTATCGTTTACGATACAATGAGCACCTTTGTATAGGGCATTTATAAGTTTTAGTTTTATTCCTGTTGATTGGAAGGTTATTAAAACATTAGCTGCCGCCTCTGTTATCAACTTCGACATCTCCTCCGACGAAGGATTTGATATAACCTCTACATTATCCATTGAGGCAACAACTTCATATAACTCCTTGGGAGGGTTACCTCCTGCTATTATCCATTTCACTTCGGAGAATGAAGGCATTACTCTTCCTGCCAAGAAATATACTGCATTCAAATTCTCTTCTACACTTAAATTTCCATTGTACAAAATATAATCACCTGAACCTCTTTTTGAAGTTGTTACTATATCTTCGGCTCCATTATGGAAACAAGGTAATAATTCAGTTTTTATTGATGGGTATGTTGATGTAAAATATCTTTTCTCTTTTTCTGTTATCGCAAATATTACATCAGCATGGTTCAACACCTTCTCATAACGACGCAAACGGCGAGCTTCCCATTTAAAGAAAAGTTTCTTCTTCATTGATACTGTTGCATCTGCCAAATACTTGTAGTATTCACTTTCAACATTGTGTGCACGAACAAACTTCTTGCGATTTTTCAACAATGGTGAATTTAACAAATGTGTTGTGTGCAACCCTTCAAAAAGTATAGGATCGTTATCTTGCAATAATCGGTTTAAGAGCTCTTTTGATTGACGGCTCTTTACTATATAGGGTTTATATAGCAATCGATTCAGAACGCATACATTTCTTTTGTAGATATATACTTCGTCTGCTACATCGTGTAAATTTCGCGAATCTTTTCGTCCTTTATAGGCAAAGCAATGCAAGGCTACTTTGTAACCTGCATCTTTTAATGCTTTTACCTTATAATAGACATCTATTACTCCTCCGTAATCGGCAGGATAAGGTACTTGAAAAGATATTACATGTATTCGTCCTAACACAGTTTTTTTTATTTTGGGGATACAATTTTACAATAAAAGATATTTATAACCAAATATTTGGATTGTTTTTTTTCTTTTTTTGTCCTTCTCTATACTATTTTGGAGCTTTTGTATAGAGAAATATTGCGATAAACGCATATATTATATTTGGCAACCACACTGCTAATCGTGGCGACATATCGCCATTGGTAGCAAAGGTTGATGATACGGTTGTAAATAGTATATATATAAAACTCAAAATAAGTCCTATTCCTATATTTACTCCCATTCCTCCCTTTATCTTTCGAGATGATAGAAACAATCCTATGGATGTTAATATAAAGGCTGCAAAGGTTGAGGCTATTCGCGACTCATACTCTATCTGAAAAGGTTTCACATTTGATGCTCCTCTCTCTTCCTGCTTTTTGATATACTCTTTTAACTCGGGAGTTGTCATCAATTCGGCATCATAACGCGATATCAAAAAATCGGATGGTGCTAATTGTATTATTGTATCAATTCGTGCTCCTTTTTCAAAGGTCTCTCTTAATCCATCAAAATTGCGTATTGTGTAGTTTCTGGCTATCCAATGGTAAGCACTATCATAACGTATAGATTCTGCCGTAAACTTTGACTTCAGGCTTTTTCCCTCAAATCTATCCATAGAGAAACGATAGCCTGTTTTAAGATTGTCATCATATCGGTTTATGTATGCTATTACTCCCGGAGAGACCTGCAACTGTACGTTTGAGGCATAATCTACCTTTTTATTTGATACATATTTATTTTCAAAATCTATTCGTGTTCGGTTTGCCAAAGGGATTACATAACTATTAAGCGAAAAGGTTAATGTAGATATCAAAACAGCTGATATCATATAGGGTAACATTAACCGCTTCATACTTATTCCACTTGATAGCATTGCTATTACCTCGGAGTTATCAGCCAATTTTGATGTAAAAAATATTACGGCTATAAAGGTGAATAGCTGACTAAAAAGATTTACGAAATATGGGATAAAATTGTGATAATAATCAAAGATTATCACCTTTAATGGTATTCCTATAAATGAGTCAACCTTTTCATTTATATCAAACACCACAGCAATAGATATTATCAATACTATCGCGAAGATGTATGTTCCTATAAACTTTCGTATTATGTAAAAGTCTATTTTTTTAAGCATAATTGAAAAGTTTTTTTTACAATCGAGTTGTTACTCTAACAATCATTTCGTCTTTCCATTGTTTGAATGTTCCTGCCAATATCTGGCGACGTGCCTCACGCACCAACCACAAATAGAATGCTAAGTTATGCAACGATGCTATTTGCATTGCCAAAAACTCATCGCTTATAAACAGATGTCGAAGATATGCTTTTGTATATGCCTCATCAACATACGATGCTCCACCCTCCTCTATTGGAGAGAAATCAGTTGCCCACTTTTTATTTCGCATATTCATTATTCCGTTACGGGTAAACAACATTGCATTTCGTCCGTTACGGGTTGGCATTACGCAGTCAAACATATCTACACCACGTTCTATTCCTTCAAGTATATTGGCCGGTGTTCCAACTCCCATTAGGTAACGTGGTTTGTCTTTGGGAAGTATTTCGTTTACCACCTCTATCATTTCATACATCTGTTCGGCTGGTTCTCCTACCGCTAATCCTCCTATAGCATTTCCTTCTGCTCCAAGTGCGGCAACCTCTTCGGCAGCACGACGACGTAGTTCGGGATATACACAACCTTGTACTATTGGAAAAAATGTTTGACTATGCCCATACAATGGCTCTGTTTCGTTGAAATGTTTCCACCCTCGTTGCAACCATCGCATTGTTAAATCTAATGATTTTTTTGCATAAGAGAAATCTGCTGTTCCTGGCGTACACTCATCTAATGCCATCATTATATCGGCACCTATCACTCGTTGTATATCAACAACATTCTCGGGAGTGAAGAGATGCTTGCTACCATCAATGTGTGAACGGAAATGTACTCCCTCCTCCTTTAATTTTCGGTTTCCAGAAAGTGAGAATACTTGAAAACCTCCACTATCGGTAAGCATTGCTCTATTCCACCCGGAAAAGCCATGAAGACCTCCTGCACTTCGAAGTATATCCAAACCAGGGCGAAGATATAAATGATATGTATTACCTAAAATTATAGGAGCATTTACATCTTCCTCCAACTCATGACGATGACAACATTTTACTGTTGCTGCGGTTCCTACCGGCATAAATATAGGCGTCTCAATTTTACCATGTGAGGTGGTTATAACTCCTGCCCTTGCATTACTGCATATATCATTTTTTATCAGTTCAAATTCCATTTGTCAGGTTTAAATTATCAGCTATTAGTTGTCAGCTATTAGTTAATAAGCAAAGATAATAACAAATGAGCAAAATACATAGAACTTGTTCTAATGTATTTTACTGCGAGTGCAGATTATCTTCGAAGTTTACTTCAAAGATAATAACAAACGAGCGAAAATATGGTATTTGCGAGGATTTATTTTTTAGGCAAATGGCAAGTTGAACAATTACGCCTTAATTATGGTTGTTGAAATATGACTTTTTGTCAGTTACGCAACTAACAAATTTTCAATGAATTTTGAATTTTTCGCAACAAAACATACGAACATAAATCACTGATAAACAGACATTTTGTCATATATAAACAAATGGCATTTTGTTTGTTTTTATTGAATTAGAAAACATTTGTTACTGAAAGGAGATTTGAGTTATGAATTTAAACAATTTTACAATTAAATCGCAAGAGGCTATTCAAAAAGCCGTAGAAATTGCTAACAGAAATAGCAATCAATCTATTGAAACTCTTCACTTGCTCAAAGGTGTTATAGGGGTTGATGGCTCCGTTGTCGAATTCCTCTTTAATAAATTAGGGGCAAATGTTACTATTCTAAATAGTTCAATAGATAGAGAGATTGATATGCTTCCAAAGGTTAGCGGTGGCGAACCATATTTGAGCAGAGAGTGCAATGAGGTTTTAATAAAAGCCGAAGAGTACTCTAAAAAAAGTGGCGACCAATTTGTTGCTTTGGAGAGTATTATAATGGCAATGGTTGTTGTTAAGAACAGAGTTGCTCAATTTTTAAAAGATGCAGGCGTTACAGAAAAAGGGTTAGGACAAGCCATTGACGAACTTCGCAAAGGCAAAAAAGCTAATGATGCAAGTGCAGAGCAAACCTACAACGCTCTATTGAAGTATGCAATAAACTTAAATGAACGTGCAAGAGATGGCAAGTTAGACCCCGTTATTGGACGAGATGATGAGATTAGACGTGTTTTGCAGATTTTAAGTAGAAGAACTAAAAATAATCCTATTCTTATTGGAGAACCTGGTACGGGAAAAACTGCTATAGCAGAGGGACTTGCCCACAGAATTGTTAGAGGCGATGTTCCTGAAAATCTTAAACGCAAAGAGATTTTCTCGTTAGATATGGGAGCCTTGGTTGCAGGAGCCAAATACAAAGGCGAGTTTGAGGAACGCTTAAAAGCAGTTGTTAATGAGGTTATTCATGCCGATGGTGAAATTATTCTCTTTATTGACGAGATACACACTCTTGTTGGTGCAGGTAAAGGTGAGGGGGCTATGGATGCTGCAAACATCCTTAAACCTGCTTTGGCTCGTGGTGAACTTCGTTCGATTGGAGCAACTACTCTTGACGAATACCAAAAATATTTTGAAAAAGATAAAGCTCTTGAAAGACGTTTCCAAATTGTTATGGTTGATGAACCCGACGAGGCAAATACAATATCTATTTTAAGAGGTTTAAAGGAACGCTATGAAAACCACCATAAGGTTAGGATTAAAGACGAGGCTATTATTGCAGCTGTTCAATTATCATCTCGCTATATTACCGACCGTGTTTTGCCTGACAAAGCTATTGACCTTATGGACGAAGCGGCAGCTAAATTACGTTTGGAGGTGGACTCGGTACCCGAAGAACTCGACGAAATAAGTCGCAAAATCAAACAATTAGAGATTGAACGTGAAGCTATTAAACGTGAAAACGACAATGCAAAATTGGAGGTACTTAACCGACAAATAGCAAACCTTAAAGAGGAGGAGAAACATTTTAGTGCAAAATGGAACTCGGAGAAAGAACTTGTAAATAAGATACAACAAAACAAAATTGATATTGAGCATCTTAAATACGAGGCTGAACGTGCCGAACGAGAAGGCGATTATGGCAAAGTTGCAGAGATAAGATATGCTAAAATTGTTGGAAAAGAAAAGGAGATTGCCGAAATTCAAGAACATCTGAAAACTTTACAAGGCGACGATGCTATGATTAAAGAGGAGGTTACAAGTGATGATATTGCAGATGTTGTTTCGCGTTGGACAGGTATTCCTGTTACAAAAATGTTACAAAGCGAACGTGAGAAACTTCTAAATCTTGAAGAGGAGCTACACAACAGGGTTGTTGGACAAGAAGAGGCTATTACCGCTGTTTCTGACGCCGTAAGACGTAGCAGAGCGGGATTGAGCGATCCTAAACGGCCAATAGGCTCATTTATATTCTTGGGAACGACCGGTGTTGGTAAAACCGAACTTGCCAAAGCTCTTGCTGAATACTTGTTTGATGACGAGAATATGATGACTCGTATTGATATGAGTGAGTACCAAGAGAAGTTCAGCGTAACACGTCTTATTGGTTCTCCTCCAGGATATGTAGGTTACGACGAAGGCGGACAACTTACTGAAGCGATAAGACGCAAGCCCTATTCGGTTGTTCTTTTTGACGAAATAGAAAAAGCTCACCCCGATGTTTTCAACACCTTGTTGCAGGTGCTTGACGATGGACGTTTAACCGACAACAAGGGCAGGTTGGTAAACTTTAAGAACACTATTATTATAATGACATCGAATATAGGCTCTTCTCTTATTCGTGAAAATTTCGAGAAGATTGATGGAAATAATCGAGAAGAGATTATAGAGAAGAGTAAAAACGAGGTTATGGAGCTATTGAAACAGAGTGTTCGCCCCGAGTTTTTAAACCGCATTGATGATATTATAATGTTTGCTCCTTTGAACGAAGAGGAGATTGGCGAGATTGTTTCAATTCAACTTAACAGCGTTAAAAAACTGTTAGCACAAAACGGCATTACACTTAACTTTACCCCCGAGGCTGTTAAGTTTATTGCCCACGAGGGTTACGACCCACAATTTGGAGCAAGACCTGTTAAGAGGGTTATTCACCGCAATGTACTTAACCATCTTTCAAAAGAACTTCTTGCCCAAAAGATTGACAGAAGCAAACCTATCATAATTGATGTCAACGAAGATGGTTTAGTGTTTGGCAACTAAATTGTCGAATATTGCAGATATTAGTCTAATTAGGCCAATTGGTCTAATTGGTCTAATATTTTAACAACAAAGTATCTTAACTTTTATAACAAACCCATACATACAAAAATAGCCCAACCTGTAAAAGATTGGGCTATTTTTATATTGTGTTATAACAATTATTTCTTCTTCGCAAATTTTGCGTAACGGCTCATGAACTTATCTACGCGACCTGCTGTATCGACAAGTTTTTGTTTACCTGTGAAGAATGGGTGTGAAGTATTGGTAATCTCAAGTTTTACCAAAGGATAAGTTACACCATCAACCTCAATTGTCTCTTTTGTTGCTACTGTTGAACGTGTGATGAAGATCTCCTCGTTCGACATATCTTTGAAAACAACCTCGCGGTAATTTTCGGGGTGAAGTCCTTTTTTCATTGTTATATTGTATTTTTAATTGTTTCCGAAATTAGTAGCACGTTGGTAGCGTGCATATATAGTTCTCTCGTAATGGCATGCAAAGGTACTCAAAATATTTTACTTGACAAAAAGTTTATTACTCTTTTTTTACAAATTGTTTTTTATCTTTTTATCTCTCGAAAAAAATTAGTATCTTCGCATTAGTTTTTAATAGAAAAGAGATAATGTTGTTTGATTTCTTTATAAGAAAGAATCACAAGAAGCCCC
>JAZONU010000110.1:0-3220 GCA_045654605.1 Candidatus Caccoplasma sp.
TATGCATTTAAAAATTGCATATCATTAAAAAGTATCTCAATACCTAAGAATGTAAAAGATATGAGAGGTAATATGTTATATGGTTGTGTAGATATTGCAAATATATCTGTTAATGATAAAAATCCATATTATGATTCTCGTAATAATTGTAATGGAATAATTGAAACACAAACAAATACATTAGTTGTAGGGCTATATTCAACCATAATACCACCATCGGTTACAGCAATAGGAGAATATGCCTTTGCCGGTTGTGTGCGTCTTAAACGAATAGTAATTCCGAGCGGAGTTTGTGCTATATATAATAATTCGTTTGAAGATTGTAAGAATTTAGAAGAAGCTATTTTGCCTAATACTCTGACGCATATTGAAGAAGAGGCATTTTTAAATTGCGAAAATCTTATAAGTTTCAATCTTCCTCCTAATGTTGTAAGTATAAGAAATAATATATTGGCAGGATGTGTAAAACTTAAAACAATAACAGTAGAAGAAGGGAACCCGTATTTTGATTCAAGAGAAAATTGTAATGCAATAGTTTTGTCAGACTTTAATTGTTTAGTTGTCGGTTGTGTAACAACGACAATATCTTCTACAATTGAGGAGATAGGAGAAGGGGCATTTGAAAACTGTATAGGGTTAAATAAAATAACAATACCCAAGTGTGTTCTAAAAATTGCCGATTATGCATTCTCAGGTTGTGTTAATTTACAAAAAATAGATATACCTATGACTCTGACTGAGATAGGAGAAGGAGCATTTGAAAACTGTTATTCATTAGAGACTATAAATATCCCTAAAAACATAACCGTTATAAAAGATTATACCTTTTATGGATGTGGTAGTTTAAAAAATATAACCATTCATAAAGGTATTTCGGTAATAGGAAGTCGAGCATTTGGTTGTTGCTATTCACTTGAAAATATTTTAATTGAAGAAGGAGTTGAAGAAATAGGATTTGGAGCTTTTGCTAATTGCGAGTTGTTAGAATCCATAATAATCCCTGACTCGGTAAAAAAGATAGGGGCTATTGCTTTTGCGTGGTGCGAATGCCTAAAACATATAAAACTATCTAATTCTCAAGCCGGCATTAAAGAATATACGTTCTTATCTGTTCCTATAAAATCTATATATATCCCAGCTTCTGTTAAAGAGATAGATGTTAATGCTTTTTCATATTGTCGCAATGTTGTATCTATTGAGGTTGATAAGGGGAATAGATTTTATGACTCACGAGAGAGTTGTAATGCAATAATTGAGACATCAACCGATACGCTTCTTGTTGGGTGCGGATTTTCTAATATTCCTAATTCGGTTAAAGCAATAAAGCAAAATGCGTTTGTATGTAGCCCACAACTTGCGACTATTTATATACCACCCTCGGTTATAAATATTGAGGATGGAGCATTTGTAGAATGTTACAATATAAAAACAATAATAGTTGATAAAGACAATCCAAAGTATGATTCTCGTAACAATTGTAATGCAATAATTGAGACGGCAACAAACAGTTTAATATTAGGATGTGATACTACAATCATTCCCGAAGATGTAATTTCAATCAGCGATAATTCGTTTTATTTGTCGCAAGATGTGAGTAGCTTGTATATCCCGACAAGTGTAGAAGAGATAGGGACACTCGCTATAAACCCTGTCAAAAGGTTAAAGTCGATAAAAGTCAATAAAGAAAAATTAGAGTCTTATAGAGCTATGCTCGAAGACTCTTCAAATATCAATATACTCGAGGGGTATTAAATATTGACATCCTCCATCTTTTATATTATGAGTACACCTGTTACAATATGCAGAAAAGTTTTTACCGATAAAATTGGAGAAAAGGCTTTATGTTCTATAATAGATAGAACTGTTATCATATAACAGAAGAGGCAAAAACCAAAGCATTTGTATCAAACGGAGTTTTGTATATTGAAAGTAATGAAGATATAACCACAGTTGCTATTTACGATACAATGAGTAGGGAGGTCCTCACCCCCAGCCCCTCTCCGGTAGAGAGGGGAGTTGAAATAACCCTTCCTAACATCAAAGGAGTATTGATAGTTAAGGTAAACAATGAGGATATAAAGGTTATAAATTAAAGGAAATCTCATTACACCAAGAGGCCGAATCAAAAGTAATTTTGACTCGGCCTCTCTTCTGTCTGTATTTATAAGTTTTTAGAATTCTGCATTACGTGGAGTACGTGGGAAAGGAATAACGTCACGAATATTGCTCATACCTGTAACGAATAATAGCAAACGTTCAAACCCTAAACCAAATCCCGAGTGAGGAGCAGTTCCGAATCTGCGAGTATCCAAGTACCACCAAATATCTTTTTCAGGCACACCCATTTCAGAAGCACGTTGTGCTAATTTTTCGTAACTCTCTTCACGTTGAGAACCACCGATAATCTCACCGATTTTTGGGAATAGAATATCCATTGCACGAACTGTTTTCCCATCCTCATTTTGTTTCATATAGAACGATTTAATCTCTTTAGGATAGTCAGTCAAAATCACAGGACGTTTAAAGTACTCTTCAACCAAATAACGTTCATGCTCTGCTGCAAGGTCAGCACCCCAGAATATTGGGAATTCAAATTTTTTGCCATTAGCAACAGCCTCTTCCAAAATGCTAATTCCCTCAGTGTATGTTAAGCGTTTAAACTCAACGTCAATTACAGAACGTAAGCGAGTCAACAACTCTTTGTCAAACATATCGTTAAGGAATTGCAAATCGTCAGCACAGTTATCCAAAGCCCAACGAACGCAATATTTAATAAAGTCTTCAGCCAACTCCATGTTGTCCTCAATCTCGTTGAAAGCAACCTCTGGTTCAATCATCCAGAACTCTGCCAAGTGTCGTGGAGTATTTGAGTTTTCAGCACGGAATGTAGGACCAAATGTATAAACAGCACCAAGTGCCATAGCTGCTAACTCAGCCTCTAATTGTCCCGACACAGTCAAAGATGCTTGACGTCCGAAGAAGTCGTTGTCATACATTATTGAACCATTCTCATCTTTTTTCAAATCATAAAGGTTCATTGTAGTAACTTGGAACATTTGTCCTGCACCCTCACAGTCCGAAGCTGTAATCAATGGTGTATGGAAATAGAAGAATCCTCTTTCGTGAAAGAAGTTGTGTATTGCCATTGCCATGTTGTGACGAATGCGGAACACTGCACCAAAGGTATTTGTACGAGGGCGTAAGTGTGCAATCTCGCGTA
>JAZONU010000111.1:0-2634 GCA_045654605.1 Candidatus Caccoplasma sp.
TTGTCTATATTTAACCAATCAGGCTTACTAAACTCAGTTCTTAAATCGAACTCGGAATGTAAATGATTAATAACAGACCAGAAATAACCCCAATCACACAGTGGCCACTTATCGTTAACATATCTTATATTTACAAATAAAGTTCCACCAGACGTCTGAATAAACTCTTTTGGATTCATCCAAAACGATAAAGTAAAATTACAAACATTTTCATGTAGTGATAATTCGCTTATAGGTATTCCAAAGGCATATTCTCCCAAGTCAATACCTCGTGGTTGCTCGTTATTTGCTTTGGTAAAAGAATTTGATAGCATCAATATAACTATCACTAAATATAACTTACATATTTTCATAAAAACTTCCTTTTTTAATAGGGATAATCTTGTGTGCAAGGTAGCAATAAAATTTTAATGCTCAAATATCTGCAAGCAAATTTGTTGGTAAAAAAATAGCGAAAAGATTTTATATCTCTTCGCTATGCATAATTAAATTCTTTACCCAATAAATTAGTTCTCCGAAATTAGGTCGATAACCTTTTTAGCTGTTTCAATAGCTCCCTCTTCTGTTGATAGTGGGTCGGCATCTATCACTATTGATGCATTGTTATAAAAGGGTTCACGTTTAGGTAGAGAACTCTCGATAAACTCATTTAGCTCCTCATCGTTTTTGTCTTTTAAGAGTGGGCGAGTTGCTTTGTATATTTTTAATCGTTCCAATAGCTCCTGGCGACTGCAATTAAGATATATAACCTTTCCGTTCTCTTTCATATACTCCATATTGTCAAAGAAACATGGAGTACCACCACCTGTTGCAATAACGCCACCTACCTTTTCGGTAACCTCTTTTAGTGTTGCTCGTTCAATCTTACGGAACTCCTCTTCTCCTTTGCGAGAGAATATCTCATTTATCGAACAACCCTCTTTTGCCTCAATATATTGGTCGAGGTCAGTAAATTTCACTCCTGCAATCTCTTTCATAAGTGTGCCAAGAGTGGTTTTGCCTGAACACATATAGCCGATTAGGTATATTATCATCAGTTTTCAGTTGTTAGAGAATAACTATTTTTCAAGTTTGTCTACTTTTTCCCAAGCCTCTATGCGATATTTTTCGGCATATTTTTTCTCCCAGAATAGCCATATAAAGAATACAAATACACTCATTGCCATACCCGAATAGTCATGGGCAGCCACAAATATCTCTTGATTCTCACACATGGTAGTTAGGTTTACAATTGCTAATCTGAAACAGTTTATTATGAAAAAGAGAATCAGAGCCGAAGGTATATACCAAATTTTAGGCTTTGTTGGTCCCGGGATAAGGAGCATTAACAATAGGATAATCATCATCTCTCTGTTTCCTGCACAAGTAGGGAATATTTTTACACCACCTAAATATTTGCCTTCGTCGCTACGAATAATAACGGTTTCGTTGTCCCTATCAATATTTTGCATAAAGACATACTTATTGAAAAATTCAACACCGTCTGCAGTGCGAAGAGATATCCATTGATTGTATTCCGAAAAATCAGCAAACTCCATTACGGGTTTAGGGTCGTATTCTCCATCCCAGCCTGTATATACTGCAAAATTATCACCACCACCCCACCATATAATTCTGACGAATCCGAATATCAAGAAGAATAGTATAAGTCCAACAAAACCATTTACTTTTGTTGATCCTAATTTTTTCCACCTCTTTTCGGGAAGACGATTTTTAAAAAAGCCGAGTATTCTTTGGTATGGTTTAAATCCTTTCATATATATATGTTTATATTGTTTTTTATATCCTTAATGGTAATCCCTAATACAGGATGAATAAGATTTGGTGCAATTTCGCATAAGGGTAGTATTACAAACTCCCTTAAATGCATTTTGGGATGAGGAAGAGTTAAATGTTTATCATCAGAAATAATGTTATCGAATAATAAGATATCAATATCTATAACTCTGTCCTCATAACCATTAGCATTTGGATTTCTTCTCCGTCCCAGATCAAACTCAATCTGGTGAACTATATCAGAAACCTCGTTTGGTGATAATTGGGTAGTAATCTCAATTGCCACATTTATGAATTTGTTGGCAGAGGTAAAACCCCATGGCTCGGTTTCATATATATCAGAAACCTTTGTAACCTCGCCTATCTGTTCGTTTATCAAATTTATAGATGATTTAATAATCTCCTCTCTATTGCCTAAATTTGAGCCTAACGACAGATAAACAGTACTCATACTTAATTTGTATTAGTCAACAATTAACATGGCATCGCCATAAGCACCAAATCTGTATCCCTCTTTAACTGCCTCTTTGTAAGCTTCCATTGTAAATTCGTAACCACCAAACGATGCAGTCATCATAAGCATTGTAGATAGTGGCATGTGGAAGTTTGTCAACATGGCATTTGCAATTGAGAAATCGTAAGGAGGGAATATAAATTTGTTTGTCCAACCCTCAAACTCATTGATGTGAGTGCCTGTGCATACAGCTGTTTCAATTGCACGCATAGTTGATGTTCCAACAACACAAACTTTACGTTCGGCATCTTTCACTGCATTAACGGTTTTTGCAAACTCGTCAGTGATAATCATTGGCTCTGAATCCATTTTGTGTTTAGTTAAATCCTCAACATCAATATCTT
>JAZONU010000112.1:0-12447 GCA_045654605.1 Candidatus Caccoplasma sp.
AAGCTATCTCCTAACTTCAGAATGGGTATTCCACAACATGGTGGAGATAACAAATATATGGCATATCTAAACTGCTGTTTCCAACTATAAGAACAGTATTTCTGCTATGAGTAAAGGTACACTATATTTAATTCCTGTTACTTTGGGCGATACTCCCATTGATAAGGTTTTACCCTCTGCAAATAGGGAGGTGATTGCTTCAATTAAACACTTTATTGTTGAGGATATTCGTTCGGCTCGCAGATTTCTGAAAAAGTCAAACCCTGATATTGTTATCGACAACCTTACATTCTACACTCTTAATGAGCATACCAAAGGTGAAGATATTGCGTCGTATCTTAACCCTATAAAAGAGGGTTTAAATGTTGGTGTTATTTCAGAGGCTGGATGCCCTGCTATTGCCGACCCTGGTGCTGACGTTGTAGCTATTGCTCAAAGTAGAAACATAAGGGTTGTTCCTTTGGTGGGTCCTTCATCTATTCTTATGTCGCTTATGGCATCAGGTTTTAACGGACAAAAGTTCACTTTTAACGGATACCTACCCATTGAGCCTAATGAACGTGCAAAGGCTATTAGATTGCTCGAACAACGTGCATACTCGGAAGATACTACTCAGATTTTTATTGAGGCTCCTTACCGTAATGGAAAACTTATTGCCGACTTAACTAAGACTTGTCGCCCTCAAACTAAACTTTGTATTGCTTCTGCCATTACGTGCGACGAGGAATTTATTGTTACAAAATCAATTAAGGAGTGGAGCAAACATATTCCTGAGGTTGGTAAAATCCCCGCAATATATTTGATTTACAAAGGATAAGATAACTATTTATAAATAAACAGCAAAGGATTGTCCAAATTGGACAATCCTTTGCTGTTTTCGTATCTTGCAAAAACTATTAGAACGGCATACCTTCGCCTTGCGGACTCAAAAAGTCTTGCTCACTACTTGCATATGTGGGCGTAGAGATATTTCTGTTCATCCCCGACTCAATGTTTACAATAGAATCGTCATCAAGATTTTGGAAACGTGCATAGTCATTTTTAAATTTAAACCATACGCTACCCGTTTTACCATTACGGTGTTTTGCAATTATCAACTCTGCCAAGCCTTGCAATGACTCTCCTTCGGGGCCTGTCATTATTCCGTAATACTCGGGACGGTGTATGAAACATACAATATCAGCATCTTGCTCAATGGCTCCTGACTCACGAAGGTCAGATAGCTGAGGACGTTTTCCATCGCGGTTCTCTGATGCACGACTCAACTGCGACAATGCGATTATTGGAATGTTCAACTCTTTTGCCAATCCCTTTAGAGAACGCGAGATTGAGCTGACCTCCTGCTCACGGCTTCCTACTTTTAATGCACTTTTATCGTCTTTACTATTTAGTGTCATCAACTGTAGGTAGTCTATTATTATCATCTTAACGCCATGCTCTTTTTCCAATCGACGTGCCTTACTGCGTAATTCAAATACCGAGAGGTTAGCTGTTTCATCTACATATATAGGTGCATCTTCAAGGTCTTTTATCTTTACGTTTAATTGCTCCAATTCGTGGGCATCTAACTGTCCGCTACGGAGCTTCTCTCCTTTTATTTCACAGGTGTTTACAATCAAACGGTTTACCAACTGAACATTTGCCATCTCCAGCGAGAAGAGTGCTACTCCTATTCCATAGTTTACTGCCATGTTTTTTGCCATAGAGAGCGAAAAGGCTGTCTTTCCCATCGCAGGACGTGCAGCCACAATTATGAGGTCGGAACGCTGCCATCCAGATGTTACCTTGTCTAACTCATGGAAGCCCGTTTGCAATCCACTCAATCCGTCTTTACGGTTCATAGCTGCCTGTAATTGGTCTAATGCCTGACTAATTACTGGATTAATTTGTATTGCATCACGTTTGATATTCTCTTGTGAAAGTTTAAATAAATCAGATTCGGTCTGCTCCATAAGGTTGTCGATATCATAAGTATCGTCGTAGGCATTTGACTGTATCTTTCCTGCAAAGGCTATCAATTGTCGTGCTAAATGCTTTTGGGCTACTATCTTGGCATGAAATTCGATGTTTGCTGCAGAGCTTACCTTTGATGTGAGATTGTATATGGCATACTCTCCCCCAGCCTCTTCTAATGTTCCTAAGCTGCGTAACTTCTCTATTACAGTAAGCATATCAACTGGCAACGACTTGTGTGTCAATGCCACTATTGCCTCATATATACATTTGTGTGCCGGTTTGTAGAAGCTATCTGGTGTTAATATATCACATACCTCTGAAAAAGCATCTTTTTCGAGCATTAATGCTCCTAATACTGCCTCCTCTAACTCTATTGCTTGTGGTTGCAAACGCCCCATTGCTGCAGCAGCTACATCGTTGCTCCTTGATGATTTATATCTGGTCGATTGTTCTCTTGCCATGTTTTTAATTAGAAATTAGTACTGCACTTCGTGCCAATTAGGAATTTGAAATTAGGAATTTTGCGAATAAGCGAAAGCAGAGTCAAATTTATTTGGACTATGCCGAGCTTGAGCAAAATCAACAAACGAATGTTTGTTAACTAACAACTATTTCATTATTGCAAAGTTAATTTAGTTGATGAAAATTGCAACTATTTTTTTATATTCTTTATCAACAATTTCTAATGGTGTTATCAACACCATTACCTGAACGGAGATAAAAAAAGGGAACTTTATCAGCTCCCTCTTGTGTCCGGAATGAGACTCGAACTCACACGGCCGAACGGCCACTACCCCCTCAAAGTAGCGTGTCTACCAATTTCACCATCCGGACAATTGGAATTAAAAAAAACTCTTGCATGCGCAAGAGTTATTTAGAGCGAAAAACGGGACTCGAACCCGCGACCCTAACCTTGGCAAGGTTATGCTCTACCAACTGAGCTATTTTCGCATTTGCGATTGCAAAGATATACTTTTTTTTTATTCCGTGCAATACCTACTCTTATTTTTTCTTCTCGCCCGTTTACCTATCTCAATTACTCTTCAAGTGTTATAGGCGAATTCAACATTTCGTAAAACTCTCGACGTTTTGATTCTTCATCAAATTTTCCACTATATAAACAGGTGGTTGTTACTGCATTTTGCTTTTGTACTCCACGCATCTGCATACATAAATGGCGAGCCTCAACAACCACCATTACTCCGTTGTTCGGTACGTTTTCGTTAAACGCCTCTAATATCTCTTGGGTCATTCTCTCTTGCAATTGCAAACGTCGGGCAAAGACCTCTACCAATCGTGCCAACTTGCTCAAGCCTACCACTTTTTTATCGGGGATATATCCTATATGCACCTTACCGAAAAATGGCAACATGTGATGTTCACATAGCGAATAAAACTCTATGTCTTTTACAAGCACAATGCGTTCTTTGCCTCCGTACTCCTCCTCAAACTGTGCCGACAACTTGTCCGCAGCAGATTTTCCGTATCCCGACACAAGATATTGCATTGCTCGAGCTATTCTTTCGGGAGATTTCTTCAATCCTTCTCTTTCTGGATCTTCTCCTAAAAGTTCTATTATTGCTCTATAATGTTCGGCTATTAGATTTTGTTTTTCCTCCGATGTTAATTCTTTCATAATTAAGAAATTGTTTTTATAACAATTCTATTATTTCTCTATTATTATATCCTTTACAATTCGCATATCAGAAATTGTGGGGAATTGCTTTTTTAGTTCTCGTAATTTAATGGCTGCCTCTTCGTACGAAGCATAATTTCCTACCCTCACTCTCCAAAATGGCGAGTTAAATGTTATATAGGTGTCTAATGTTGAGTCAGATTTATGTATCATTTCTGCTCTCTCTTGAGCAACCTCTTTTGCTCGGCGTTGCATATTGTCTGAATAAACTTGAATTCTATATCCCGATACCATTCGGTCTTCTATTGATAATGTATCACAGAACAGAATTGACTCCAATTCGGACGATTGATATACATTTACATATCCTCCGTTTTTTTGCTGCTCCAACTCTTTTATTATTGAATTTTCTTGTGCAAAAACAGTTGTTAGTGATAATACTATAACAGTGGCTACTGCTATCAGAAAATTTGTTTTTTTATTCATACTATGCTGTCTTTTTTTTTTTGGAAACTATCCTTCCTCTTTTATAGTTTCTTTATTTATGGAGGTGCAGTCTCCTACACCTCCATTTTTTTGAATTTAATTTTTAATTAATGGTCTTAATTAAAAAGCATCAACTATTCCCATGAATTGCTCAACGTCAAGTGATGCTCCACCAATTAAACCGCCATCTACATCTTTATTTGCGAATAGCTCTTTTGCGTTAGATGGTTTGCAGCTTCCTCCGTAAAGGATTGATGTTGCCTCTGCTACCTCTTCGCCATATTTCTCTGCTACTGTTTTGCGGATGAATGCGTGCATCTCTTGTGCTTGCTCTGCTGTTGCAGTTTTTCCTGTTCCGATTGCCCAAACTGGCTCGTATGCCAAGATAATTTTGCTCCAATCTTCTGCTGCAAGGTTGAATAGAGACTCCTCGATTTGTGCTTTTACGACCTCGAACTCTTTTCCCGCCTCACGCTCTTCAAGTACCTCTCCTATACAGAAGATTACTTTTAGATTGTTTGCTAATGCTAAAAGAACTTTCTCTTTTAGTATCTCTGCTGTCTCGCCATAGTATGCACGACGCTCAGAGTGTCCTAAAATTACATATTTAGCTCCTGTTGAAGCTACCATCTCTGCTGATACCTCTCCTGTGTATGCTCCTGATACTTTGTCTGCACAGTTCTCTGCTGACAATCCTAATTTGTTTGTGTCAACTGTTGATGCAATAGTTGCCAAATGGATAAATGGAGTTCCAATGATTACATCACAATTTGGAGTACGTTCGTTCAACGCTGCCTCTACTCCTTTTGCCAACTCAACACCCTCTTGAAGTGTTTTATTCATCTTCCAGTTTCCTGCTACAATGTTTTTTCTCATCGTTTTAAAATTTTTAGGTTTATAATTAGTATTATCTAAATCTTCTGTTTTTATTTGTTGGTCTTCAATATTTTTTGGTAATTCTGCACTATTATCATCCTCCGCAACTTCTGTCGTCGAATTCGAGTCGCTACCCTTATTTTTTCTATTTCTCTTTGATTTTATCCTCTCGATAAGAAGAACAACTGCTTGTTCGCACAAATATAGGAAAAACAATGGTAATATATATAGCGACAATAATATTATATAACGGTTTAACGAATTGTACTCTTTTATTTCACCAAGAGGTGTCGTTTCGATGTTACCCTCATACTGTGCCATATCTAACAACTCGCGTGGAGACATTTTCCAATACAATATTCCATCCTTAAGCATTGCTATCGCCGGATTGCCTCGTGCAATTGTTTCAATAATGGTTTCATCCATCGTATAGCATGGGAACGATATTCCCATATTTGCTAATCTGTTATTAAACTTCTCTACATCGGGCGTTAGGACATAAAAATTATATGAATGTTCAAAGGCATAATCATAGAGATTGAAAATTTTATCATCCCAACTATTGTCATACTCCTCTTCTGATGGCACTAATAGCAAGAATGTATAGTTTTCATCAGAGAGTATATCGTTTGTTATATCTACATCATTATCTATTACATAGAAATCGGGCTTCTCCTCCTGCTCAACTCCTTCGGGCATGTGTTCTTTTCTATCAACAAATACCCACGAATCGTCATCCATTGGCAGATTATCCATCGAAAATTCCCTCTGCTCTCCATCCTTTTCATATACAAAGGTGTACTCTGGTATTACCTCTTCTCTGCTTAATACCTCTCTTAAATTTGTTCCACTTTTGAATGGTCTAAAATCGAGTATTGGTTGGTAAATATAAGAGATTACCGAAATTGAGAATATGTACAATATTGAGAATATTGTAGGCATCCACCTGATAGGCTTTACAAACAATCCTTTTACTCTATTATTGTAGAGCAATAGGAATATTGCCGCAATTGTAAGTAAAATATTTTTATAGAATGTTTGCCAATTGCTTAACACTATCGCTTCTCCAAAACAGCCACAATCATGAACTGGATTCTTCAGTGCAAGATATAGCGTTAATGGCGTCATAACCAACATTGTTAGGGTTGCAAATATTGGGGCAAGTTTTCGGTATATACCAAACAGTATGACTGCTCCCAAAAGGAACTCAAAGAGTCATAGACCTACTGGGGATATTATTGAAAAGGTAGATACAAAATCTGCTCCTAACGACGATGATGGAGATAGGATATCAATGTCTAATGCAACAAAATACTCTTTGAATTTTATTGATACGCCAATAGGATCAACTCCCTTAACAAATCCTGAAAATAAAAAAGTAAGTCCCACAATAATACGACATAGTACTACTGCGGGCTTTATTATTTTAGATGTTATTTGAGAGTTATTCGCCATACTCTAACTTTATAAGGGCAAAAATTGAATAGTTAATCATATCCATATAGTTGGCATCTACTCCTTCAGACACAAGTGTTTTTCCTTGATTATCCTCAATCTGTTTTGTTCTGTTGAGTTTTGTCAAGATTATATCGGTGTACGACGAAATTCTCATACTACGCCATGCCTCTCCATAGTCATGATTTTTTGCCAGCATAAGAGTTGTTGTTTCTGTTAAATATTTGTCGTACAGTTCAATTGCTTTTTCTGCAGAGATATCCTCTGTATCTGAATGTCCCAACTCCAACTGAATAAGAGCTATAATTCCGTAGTTTACAATAGCGATATATCCTGAACGTATATCCTCGTCAACTAATGCCTCTCCGCAAATCTCAACGCTTCTGATACGTTTTGCTTTGATAAATATTTGATCGGTTATAGATGTTGGACGCATTATTCGCCAAGATGCTCCATAATCTTTTAACTTCTTTACGAATAACTCTCTACAAATTGAGGTTATATGATTAAATTGTTCTACTGTATTTGCCATTTCTTAGTTTTTAGTCAATTAGTTGTTAGTTGTTAGAAAACTAACTAAAAAACGCTCTTTGTTGTCAGATAATTTGCTGCTAAAAACTAACAACTAAAAACTAACAACTCATATCGGTGCAAAGATAACGTTTTTTTGCGAGATAAACGAAGTTTATAGAATGAATATCAGATATTATTACTCTTCATCACTATCTGAACAACATTTAAGTTCGAGAGTTCCGAGGTAGTCGTCCCAATCGACATCTATTTCAGAATATATTGTTATGGGCAATAGTTCAAATGTTGAGAGAGCCTCATTTAACATCTCACCAAATGCTCCAGTATGACGACTATAAAACACCCATATACG
This sequence comes from Candidatus Caccoplasma sp., assembly GCA_045654605.1. Taxonomy (GTDB): domain Bacteria; phylum Bacteroidota; class Bacteroidia; order Bacteroidales; family G3-4614; genus Caccoplasma_A. The sequence continues at coordinate 7,293 of JAZONU010000112.1, forward strand.
TTTTCCTGCACCGGTATAAACACCTGTTAATATTGCAAGTTTGTTTTTTTCGGCACCCGCACGCAATGCATCTCCTACACTCTCCATTAGCTTTGCCTCCTCATCGGTTGGCATCGCCTCCCCGTTATAATTCCAAGTTACCTCAATACGGTTCTTAAATTTTCCACTCACCCTGAAAGGTTCTATATTGTCGCGTCCGCTGATTATTATTGTACTTCCGCTTTCATCTTCTGCCAATGCGGTAAACCACTCGTCTGTAAGTTTCATTGCCTTAATCTTTAATTTGCGTAAAGGTAATATTTTTTTGTGAATATTGCCTAAATTCTTCATTTATGTTTTTTTATGGAGTTTATTTTAACTATCTTCGCACCTTGTATTGATTATAGATACAAAAAAACAGAAAAAAGGAAATAACTATAAATTAATTGCTATGCTTAAAAAACTATTATTTATTACGGCTTTGGCTGTTGCAAACCCCATTGCAATGTTGGCTGACGAAGGTATGTGGTTGTTGCCATTTTTGAAACAACAAAACACTGAATCATTGAAAAAGATGGGATTGAAATTGGAAGTGGACGATGTTTACTCTCCCGATGAGGTTTCTCTTAAAGATGCTATTGTTGTTTTTGGAAAAGGTTGTACAGGAGAGGTTATATCGGATGAAGGTTTGATTTTGACAAACCACCACTGCGGATACTCTTGGATTCAACAACACAGCTCGGTTGAACACGACTACTTAACCGACGGCTTTTGGGCATACTCTAAAAACGAAGAGCTGCCAACTCCAGGATTGGAGGTTCGTTTCATTGATAAAATTGTTGATGTTACAGACTCGATAAAAGTGGCTGTTAAGGAGAACGGCGACCCTATGAAGGCTTACGATCTTATGTTCTTAAATAAAATGAGCAAACGTTTGGCAGGAGAGGAGTTTATCAAAGCAAATCCTTTTGTTGAGGTTGTTATCAAACCTTTCTATGGAGGAAATAAGTTCTTTATGTTCTACCAAACAGTTTATAAAGATGTTCGTATGGTAGGTACACCTCCTTCTTCAATCGGTAAATTCGGATATGACACAGACAACTGGATGTGGCCTCGCCATACAGGAGACTTCTCGCTATTCCGTGTATATACCGACAAAGATGGTAAAGCTGCAGAGTATAGTCCCGAAAATATTCCTATGAAACCTAAACATCACCTTCCTATCTCTCTTAAAGGAATTAATCAAGGTGATTACTCTATGACAATAGGTTTCCCTGGTACTACTAACAGATATGATATCTCTGAAGAGATTGTTCACTATCGCGACATTGTAAATGCTTCTCGTATCGAAATGCGTGGTGTTCGTCTTGAAACATTAGGTGAATTAATGCAAGCCGACGACAAAGTTCGTATTCAATATGCTGCAAAATTCGCAAGTGCAAGCAACTATTGGAAGAATGCAATAGGAATGAACAGAGGCGTTAAAAAACTTTCTGTTATCGATAGCAAACTTAAAGCCGAAAAAGAGTATCGCAATTGGGCTTACGAAAACAATATGCCACAATATGCAGAGGCTTTGGATAATATGATTACAGCTCTTCGCAATCTTTATCCTATCAAATACCAACGTCAAATGATTACAGAGGGATTATCTTCTGCTGTTGAGTTTGCAAAAGTTCCTAATGCTGACGCTCTTATCAAAGCCATAGAGAGCAAAGAGAAAGAGGCAATAGAGAAAGAGGCTGAGGCATACAAAGCAGAATATGCAAAATTCAACAACAAAGATTACGACCCCGAGGTTGACCGCCAAGTTTCTAAAGCAATGATAAAAAAATATCTATCGATGTTCCCCAACGAAGAGCAACGTCCTGAGATATTCTCATTCATAGATAAAAAATACAAAGGCGACACAGATAAATTTATTGATGACTGCTTCAATAAATCAATTTTTGCAGACTCTGCAAAATTTAATAAATTTATGGAGAAGCCCAATGCTAAAGTCTTAAAAAACGACTTGATGCTAAAATATGCAAACTCAATACGCACAAAAGTCAGAGACCTTGCATTTGCATCGAAAGCATACAACAAAGATTTAACTTTGGCTAAACAAGTATATATTGAAGGATTGTTAAAAATGCGTGAAGGCACACCTGTTTATCCCGATGCAAACTTTACAATCCGTTTATCAGCCGGTCAAGTTCAACCATATAAACCTGCCGATGCCGTATCTTATAACTACTACACAACAATGGAGGGTATCTTCGAGAAAGAGGATAGCACTAACTACGAATTCATTGTCCCTGCAAAACTTAAAGAGATTTGGCAAAGCAAAGATTATGGTCGCTATGCTGAAGAGGACGGAACTATGTATGTAAACTTTATCTCTTCGAACGATATTACAGGTGGTAACTCAGGAAGCCCTGTAATTAACGGAAACGGAGAGTTAATCGGTTTGGCATTTGACGGCAACTGGGAGGCAATGAGTGGCGATATTATTTTTGAGCCAAACATGCAACGCACCATCTCTGTTGACATTCGTTATGTAATGCTTATCATAGAGAAATTTGCAGGAGCATTAAATATTATTGACGAGATTGATTTTGTTGAGTAATACCAACAAACATTATCACACATATAAAAGACAAGCTCACCAGTGGGTTTGTCTTTTAATTATAAATTCACTACTAATATGAAAAAATATATCTTTTTTCTTTCCATGATTTCTATTTCCCTACTGTTTGTAGGATGCCAGAAATCGGAAGTTACAACAGCTTCTGTTCAAATAAACGACAACCAATACGTTGGCATAGGAACCACAGATGAGCCTTTCGGCAAAATTTCGGTTTTGGTATCGGAAAACAAGGCAACGGTAAACTCTGTGAAGGTTACACTAAACGGAACAACAGTATTATCGGATATCGAGAGCATAAAGCTATACTCTACAGCAACCGATACAATGTTTAACGCAACAACTGCAATTCTATTGGGAGAGATAACAACACCACAAGCAGATACGGTTGTAATCAAAACAAAAGAATCACTACCCATAGGAGAAAACAATTTATGGATAGCTTGTAACATATCTGATAAGGCAAAAGAGGGCAACACCATATCTGCCATGCCCACCTCTATTACATTAGACAAAGTTTGCCATGAGTTGGAAAAGAGAGATTGTGCAAGAGATGTTCTATTGGCATACAATATTGTTTTTGACCTTAACCAAGATGGCTCAAAATATTACAGAATTCCGGCTTTAACTACAGCCCCGGACGGTTCGTTGGTTGCATTATGCGACAAACGTGGCGATGTTCTTACCGACCTGCCCAATACAATAAGCATTGTGGCACGTCGCAGTACTGACGGAGGTAAAAGCTGGAGCCCTGCCGTATATGTTGCAAGAGGAGATACGCTTACAGGCAAAAAGTATGGCGACGCTGCTGTAATTACCGACAGGATAGAAAATAAGATCGTTGCAATTTTTGTAGGTGACAAAGGATTGTGGGATTCTACAACAGAAGAACCACAACGCCTATACGTTTCAGAGAGCTACGATTGTGGTTTGACATGGAGCGAACCACGAGATATTACCAAAGAGGTTTATGACGGTGTTTATGGACGCAGAGCATGGCAAGGTATGTTTGCAGGTTCGGGACATGCCCTACAACTTGAAAACGGACGATTGATGTTTGTTGTGGCTGCACGTCACACAGCAGAGATGTATGGTTCGCTACACAACTACGCAATCTACTCTGACGACCACGGAAAAACGTGGAAGGCTTCTTTAAACTCTCCTACTCCAAACCCAAATAACAGAGGCGACGAAGCTAAAGTTGTGGAGTTGATGAATGGCGATATTTTAATGAGTATCCGCAACCCACACAAAGGCTTCCGTAAGTTTGCAATATCTAAAAACAAAGGAGAGACCTGGCAACCTGCACATACTCACGAAACCTTAATAGACCCAGCTTGTAATGGTGACATCATCAGATATAACTACGGTGGTAGAAATTATCTTATACAATCACTACCCGGTAGTAATACCGACCGCAAAGATGTTACAATATATCTAAGCGACGACGAAGGTAAGAGCTGGAACATATCACGCAAATTGGTTGATACAATGAGTGCATACTCAACACTAACGGTTCTTCCCGACGGAACAATCGGCTGTATTGTTGAGGTTGGCAAACACGTTACTCCAACCGATGTTGGTATGCGTATGATATATTATAACTTCTCTCTCGATTGGGTTTTGAATAAATAAGAGAGTTGAGATGTTTACATAACGAAGGATGGGCAATTGCATAGTTGCCCATCTTTTTTTGAATATTAGTGTAATTGAGTCTTTAGGGGGAGTAGGATTACTAGGATTATTAGACTAATTAGGCTTATTGGGCTTATTGGGTTAATAAAAAGCCACAAGGTTCTCATCAATACAACCTTGTGGCTTTTCTAAAAACTAAGGTGCGAAGCACCGTACAACTAAAAACTGACAACTATATTTTATCTGTCATTTCAATCTCCAAGATGCCACCACTCATAATGTCTGAATAGTTGATAAATGGCTTATCGAGCACTTTTTCATTTAGTTTTATGCTCTTTATGTATTTATTTGCACGTGAGTTGTTGATTGTCTTTATAGTAAATGTTTTACCTTCAGGTAGCTTTATTGTAGCTTGGTCAAATATTGGGCGACCAATTGAGAATACAGGGTTACCCGGTGCTACTTGATATATTCCCATACTGTTTAGGATATACCATGCCGACATCTGTCCGCAATCCTCATTTCCTGCTATACCGTCAGGGTCTAAACGATATTGCGAATATAGAATACTATCCAACATAGCCTGAGTTTTTTGAGGCTCGCCTACATAGTTATATAGGTGTGCTATATGATGGCTTGGCTCGTTTCCGTGAGCATACAATCCTATCAATCCTGTAATGTCAGCAGATACATCCTCTCCCTCTATACCACGAGAAGTGAAGAATAACGAATCTAATTGTGTTACGAATAGCTCTTTACCTCCCATCAACTCAACCAATCCATCTACATCGTGAGGAACAAACCATGTCCATTGCCAAGCAATTCCTTCGCAATAGTCGTCGTCGCGGTGTTTTGACGCATATGGGTTGAATGGTGTTCTCCACTCCCCTTTTGAGTCTTTACCACGCATCA
>JAZONU010000113.1:0-2263 GCA_045654605.1 Candidatus Caccoplasma sp.
GGAAAAAGCAGAGCGATACATGCCATTTTTTTGGAATTAGCTCTTTAGGGTCAATTTTGCTGAAAGATAGCAGTAACTGAATGAATATAAGAGATGGCATCAGCCATTTTGTAATCTCCTTTAAATAAGGTTTTGTAAAAGCAATCTCTTCACACGATGATAACAGATAATAAAATAATGCACCCACAAGCATAGCAATAGGGAGTGTCCAACTTTTTATAAATGCAATTATCTGTTTCATATTTTATTTGTAATAAAAAAGAGAATGAGACAAAATTAATTTTGACGCACTCTCTTTTTGTTTTTGTATAAGCTTTATTTCAACTATTAATCCTCTTTCATATTGTGGAATACATTTTGAACATCGTCGTCATCCTCAAAACGTTCAATAAGTTTTTCGATAGCTTCGCGTTGTTCTGCAGTAACCTCTTTTGTGTCGTTGGGGATACGTTCAAACTCTGCACTCTCAATCTCAAAACCATTATCTTCCAAATATTTTTGAATATTGTTGAACTCTTCAAAAGGTCCGTAAATCATAATTGAACCTTCATCGCTATCCATTTCGTCAACACCAAAGTCAATTAATTCAAGTTCGAGTTCGTCCATTTCAACTCCCTCTTTCTCTTTAATTTTGAACACACTCTTATGCTCAAATAAGAATGAAAGTGAGCCTGATGTTCCAAGTGAACCACCCGCTTTGTTAAAATAGCTGCGAACATTTGCAACTGTACGAGTTGTATTATCGGTTGCAGTCTCAACAACTATTGCAACTCCAAAAGGAGCATATCCTTCATAAACAACCTCTTTGTAGTTGCCCTCGTCTTTTGAAATTGCTTTTTTAATTGCACGTTCAACATTCTCTTTAGGCATATTTGCAGCCTTTGCATTTTGTATTAATGCACGAAGACGTGAGTTTGCATCTGGATCAGGACCTGCAGCTTTAACTGCCATAGTAATCTCTTTTCCGATTTTGGTAAATGTTCTTGACATATTACCCCATCGTTTCATTTTGCGTGCTTTTCTGTATTCAAACGCTCTTCCCATAGTTATTGTTTATTTTTAATTATTATCTAAGTTTTGCACCAACTTTATTTTCAAGGTTGGTTATTATTTTATTCATAACTGCATCAATTTGTTTATCTGCAAGAGTTTTCTCAGTATCTTGCAAAATAAACGAAACAGCATACGATTTTTTACCAGCTTCAAGATTCTTACCTTCGTAAACATCAAACAATGATACGCCTTTTAATAACTTGCGTTCGCTTTCGCGTGCAATTTTTTCAATCTCATTGAACTTAACCGATGCGTCAACAAGTAGAGCAAGATCACGTTTTACAGGAGGGAATTTTGAAAGCTCGCTGTATGTAGTCTTCGTTTTAACAGACTCTTTGCATAGCATTGCAAAATTGAACTCTGCAAAATAAACCTCGTTATCAATATCAAACTTACGAAGAACATTTTTACTTACGATACCTGCTTTACCTATCTCTTTGCCTCCGCGAGTTTTGTAAACCAATACAGCAGAGAAGATATCATCGCTTGTTTGTTCGGTAGTGTATTTCCCTTTCATTCCAAGACGAGTCAAAACATTCTCAACATATCCTTTAAGCATAAAGAATGATGTTTGAATATCTTTTTGAGCCCAACTGTTTGCTATTTCGTTTCCTGTTAGCCACATACCCAAACGATACTCTTCTGAATAAGGAGCAAGAACTCCTTTCTCCATATCTGCTTCGGCATTGTAAGAGTAGCAGTTACCAAACTCGTAAAATTTAAGATCTGCATTTCTGCGGTTTATATTGTATGCAACACTCTCTAATCCACCAAACAATAGGGTTTGACGCATAACACCAAGGTCTGAACTTAATGGGTTCATAACCTTAACGCAATTGTTCTCTGGGAACGATGTTAACTCTTTATAGTAACTTGTTTTTGTTAGAGAGTTGTTGAGTATCTCGTTAAAACCGCATCCTGTAAGTTCATTAGCAATAATATTATATCTGCTGTGTTGCTCGTCAGCTACCGATTTGTTTGAAAGGTTTGAATGAACACTTTCGGTAATCTCCACATTGTTATATCCGTATATTCTCAATATATCTTCTATAACATCACAATCGCGACGAACATCAACACGATATGTAGGAACTTTTAATTCTAAAACGCCATTCTCTTCGCTAACGATTTCAATTTCAAGAGAAGATAAAATCTCTTTTACAATCTCTTCTGAAATCTCTTTACCAATTAATGAGTTTACTCTGTTGTA
>JAZONU010000114.1:0-3085 GCA_045654605.1 Candidatus Caccoplasma sp.
TCGATCTGCTCCATTTCTTTCTCATATGCAGCGTCCTGTGCTGCCCATACAGCGTTAAGTACTGATGATAGGGTTTGACCGAATGCCTGTACATATGGTTGCAAGGTTGACATTACCTGTGGAACACCTTGTTTTAATTCATCTTGTATCTTCCCAAGCATTTCTCTTACATTTTCCAAACTCTGTTGCAGTTCCCTATTTGTACTCTGAAATACTTCGGGTGATATAAGTCCTGAACGATATTGGCTGTTCAATTCTCCTAACTGTTCTGAAACACCGGCTATATATACATTTAAGTCTTGCCTTGCTTCCTTTAATTTTTTTCTATAATCAAAAACAGCCTTCAATGAACCTGAACCAACAGCACTTTGCCCTCTATTTATGATGTTTCTTATTGCAGTTTCATAGTCCCTTGTTTCTTGCAGTGCCTCTTGGTAGTATTTCTCATACTTCTGTTTGCGTCTTGCATGGAACTCATCGTCTAACCTATCTATTTCGGACTCTTGTCTTTTCTCCATTTCAGCCATTTGGCTATGATATTCACCGTTAAGCCTTCCCATTTCAGTATTGAACTCAATGGTTTTTTCTTCTACCTTGGCGTTATACTCATCAATAGTTATTTCTTTATTCTCAAGAGACACTTTAAGCATTTCAAGTTCTCTTTCATACCATGTATTTGTGTCTCCGCTTATCTTTTCATAGTTCTTAGTTAATTCAGATGCCTCTTGCTTCATCGATGCCTTAAGTATCTTTATCTGCAAGTCGTAAATCTCCCTTTCACTCTTGTCTGTCTCTTTAAGCATCTCATCATATGCTTTCTTGAGAGCACCCATCCTTACCTTGTAGACCTCATCAATCTCCTTTTCATACTGTTCAGTCTTAAACATTTCATAGGACGGTGGTGTGTTAATCTGTGATTCGTCGATCGGGAGGTGTATTATCGGATTTTTAAAACTATAACCATCTGTTGTATTGATGAACTCAATGAGTGCTTTTTCCGTTTCTTTAATACTTTCAGTAAGTGTTTCCCAACTCCATGGTTCTTTGTTCTTATCTATTGCATTAAGATACTCATATTCATAAGTCAATTTCTCAATAAGACGGGTATATTCAGCAGCATTCTCAATATCTTCTTTTGAAATTGCACCAACTGTAGAACCATAGGTAACTGCCGTAGGAGGGGTATATGTACGGTGTCTTAATTCTTCAGCCAACTCCCAATCAAGGCTATTGTTTGTTTCAAGCATTGAAAGACGATTTGTCATACCCTTCATCTCAAGTGCTGCAATAGCATCTATCATTTCTCGATATATTTCTACCGTCTTCTCAGCATATTCCTTCCTTGATTTCAATATCTCATTATCGAATTGACGGTTGATTTCAGCCTCAATTTCCCTTACGTTTCTACCGGTTTCCTTTGCCTTCGCAATCCTCCTCTTTCTTTCCTCTTCGAGTTGGGTAATGGTCTTGTTAAGACCCTCCTTCATGTTGGCAATCTTAAGGTCTGTAAGTTCCCTATCAGCCTCCCTTTGCAACTTAGCCATTTCCTTTGCATGGTCTTTATAGGCTTTCTTTTCTCTTTCCTGCTCAACCTCAAGTTCCCTAAGTGCTTTCTTACCTTCCTTTGTATTAGGGTCATAACTTTCCTTAAGCAACTTGTTTCTCTCAGCGAGTAATTGCCTATACCTTTGGGTGTATTTTACTTCTTCACCGTATTTGGCTTCAAGCAAGTCCATTTCAATCTTAAGACTTTCAGCAGCAGCAGCCTTTTCCTCTCTTACCCTCTCATCGACAACCTCTTGAAATCCACTGTTCCATGCTTCTGTAATCGCTCCCCATGCACCGGAGAAATCGCCTTTTCCTAATTTATATATTACTTCAATAGCAGAGGACATTACGTTGATTAGACCATTAAACAAACCTTCTAACCAACCTATTATACCACCGAACTTTTCAAGACTTGGAATCGACTTGTTGATTGCTGCATTTATCTTATCCCAATTCTTTACAAGCGATGCAATAAGACTTATAATAAGACCAATACCAATACCCTTCAGTGCAACGCCAAACGCCTTTGATGCTACAGTTGCAGTCTTTTCTGCTGCTGCAACACCTTCTACTGCCTTCTTTGCACCAAATAGACCTGTGGAGAACTTATCTATGGCGTTATTACCGGCTGAGAGCCATTTGCCAATGCCCTCCTGTGTCTGCATCTGCTTCTGTATGGTTTCAAGTCCTTGCAATACATTCTGTAAGGCTACCAATTTCTTTATGGTTTCCTCGATCTTATCATTGTCCATACCAAACATCGCGCCAATGCCCTTTGCTGTGCTTGCAATGGCTACAATGGACTGCATGCTGTCAAGCATGTTGTCCATAAAGGAACTTGATGCGTTCAAGTCCTTAAGCGACGACTGCAACTGTTTAACCGCAATATCAATGTCATGGAAATCCTCACCCATGAGTGCCAAGGTATCCCTTTCGTTCTTCAGTTGTTTAAGTGCTTCCTTCGCACTGTCAAACTCCCTTGTGACATCGCCAACCTGTATCTTTAAGCCCTTGAAACCCTCTGCTGCTGAGGCATAGTTACCAACGTTACGTCCAAAAGTACCATAGGCTGCCTCCATGTCCTTTAATTTCTGTGTAATGGTATTGGCTTCCTCTGTAAGTTGCTTGAACATTGGGCTGTCAATCTCAGTTGTGTTAAGGACTCTCTTGATATCCTTCAACTGTTCTTTAAGACCCGCCATTGTGTTGTTGGAATAGTTGTTCTCCATCAACTTCGAAGACGCTGCAAGACCTTCTGCTTCAACCTTTGCTTGCTTAAGTTCGTCCTTTAACTTAATGACGTTTTGGTATTCCTTATCCCTTACATCACTTATTTTCTCCTCTGTTGCGAGTATCTGCCTCTGTATGTTGTCCTGTTCCTTCAGAGCCGATGAATCAACCTTTACTGAACCGACACTGATACCTTTCCCCTGAAGATCGTTTAAACGCTTCTCCAAGATATCCAATTCTTTATTAAGAGCATCTATCTGAGATACTGACTCCTTAATACCGTTTATGACAATCTTATATTCTTTTG
>JAZONU010000115.1:0-2474 GCA_045654605.1 Candidatus Caccoplasma sp.
GCAACAAAGAGTTACTAGGCCTTATCTGTGCAAAAATCCGCACATTCCGTAAACCCGAACCATACAAAGGAAAAGGTATTAAGTTTGTTGGCGAGTATATTCGCAGAAAATCAGGTAAATCGGCTGGTGCTAAATAATTCAGGTTAAAAGGTACATATCATGACTAAAATAGAAAGAAAAATAAAGATCAAAACCCGCATACGTGGTAAAATATCAGGAACAGCAGAGACACCTCGTATGACAGTGTTCAGAAGCAACAAACAAATCTACGTTCAAATCATAGACGATTTAGCAGGAAAAACATTAGCTTCTGCATCATCAAAAGGATTGGCAGACGGAGATAACAAAGTTGCAGCAGCACAAGTTGGAGAGTTAATAGCAAAAAAGGCACAAGAGGCAGGTATTACATCAGTAGTATTCGATCGTAACGGTTACCTCTATCATGGCCGAGTAAAAGAGCTAGCAGAAGCAGCTCGTAAGGGTGGACTTAAATTTTAAACGACAATGGCAGTAAAATATAACAGAGTAAAGTCAACTAACGACTTGGAATTAAAAGACAGATTGGTACACATCAATCGTGTAACAAAAGTTACAAAAGGAGGTCGTACATTCAGCTTTTCAGCCATCGTAGTAGTAGGTGACGGCAAAGGAATCGTTGGTTACGGATTAGGAAAAGCCAGCGAGGTAACAGCTGCTATTGCAAAAGGCGTAGAGTCAGCAAAGAAGAACCTTATAAAAGTTCCCGTATATAAAGGAACAATACCTCACGAGCAATTTGCAAAATTCGGAGGAGCACAAGTACTAATCAAACCAGCATCACATGGTACCGGAGTAAAAGCAGGAGGTGCGATGCGTTCAGTATTAGAGAGTGTTGGAGTAACCGACGTGTTGGCAAAATCAAAAGGTTCATCAAACCCTCACAACTTGGTAAAAGCTACATTCGTAGCATTAGCAGAGTTGCGTGATGCAGCAATGGTAGCACGTAACCGTGGAGTATCAGTAGAAAAAGTATTTAAAGGTTAATAAAAGGAACAGAAAATTATGAAGACAATAAAGATCACACAAGTAAAAAGCAGGATCAAATGTCCAGCTGTCCAAAAGAGAACCCTTGATGCTTTGGGATTACACAAACTAAACCAAACAGTAGAGCACACAGCTACTCCTCAAATATTAGGAATGGTTGAGAAAGTAAAACATTTGGTAGTAGTTGAATAAATTCTTTTTTAGAACAAGAAAAAATTAAAGATATGAATTTAAGTAATTTAAAACCTGCTGCAGGTTCTACAAAAAGCCGTAAAAGAATAGGTCGTGGACCAGGTTCAGGAATGGGTGGAACTTCAACAAGAGGACACAAAGGAGCAAAACAACGCTCAGGTTACAGCAGAAAATTAGGATTTGAAGGAGGTCAAATGCCTTTGCAACGTCGTTTGCCTAAATTTGGATTTAAAAATCCTAACCACATAGAGTATAAAGCTATCAACTTATCAATCTTGCAAGCACTAGCTGAGGCTAAAGGATTAGAGAAGATAGATGTAAACACTCTAATTGAAGCAGGATTTGTAACCAAAAATCAAATGGTTAAAATATTAGGAAACGGAACCCTAACTGCAAAACTAGAAGTAGCAGCAAACGCATTCTCAAAATCAGCAGAAGCAGCTATCACAGCAGTTGGAGGAACAATCGTTAAACTCTAATTAATATGAGAGCGATAGACACAATAAAAAATATTTGGAAGATAGAAGATTTACGATATAAAATTCTAACTACCCTATTGCTAATAATGGTGTACCGCGTAGGATCCTTCGTGGTACTACCTGGTATTAATCCAGAATCGTTAAAAAGCCTCGAGAGTCAAACAAACGAAGGATTGATGGCGTTATTGGATATGTTCTCAGGAGGTGCATTCTCAAATGCATCAATATTCGCATTAGGAATCATGCCCTATATCTCGGCATCAATCGTAATTCAACTATTGGGAATGGCAATTCCCTATTTCCAAAAATTACAACGTGAAGGCGAGAGCGGACGACGTAAGATAAATCAATATACACGTTATCTAACAGTTGTAATCCTATTAATACAAGGTCCTTCATATTTGATTAACTTGAAAAATCAAGTAGCTGCAGCACATGGAGCAGTGCCAGAAGGAGCAATGTTTTTAATAACCTCAACAATCATATTAGCAGCAGGCAGTATGTTTGTATTATGGTTAGGAGAACGCATAACAGATAAAGGTATAGGAAACGGAATATCGTTTATAATCTTGATCGGAATCATAGCTCGTTTGCCACAAGCATTGGGATTTGAATTCCTTGACAAAGCTGCAACAGCATCAGGAGGATTGGTAATGTTGCTTGCAGAGATTGTCTTCCTATTATTTGTAATATCAGCATCAATACTTTTGGTTCAAGGAACACGTAAAGTACCTGTACAATATGCAAAACGTATAGTAGGAAACAAACAATACGGAGGAG
>JAZONU010000116.1:0-3714 GCA_045654605.1 Candidatus Caccoplasma sp.
AAATGAATGCTCAAAATGCAGGGGATAAAGTAAAAGCACTTGAAAAGATATTAAACAGATAAAAGATATATATAATGAACAGAATATGTGAATTATTTGGGATTAAATATCCCATTATTGCAGGAGGAATGGTATGGTGCAGTGGCTGGCGTTTGGCATCTGCTGTAAGCAATGCAGGAGGTTTGGGACTTATAGGAGCAGGCTCGATGCATCCCGAAACCCTTCGTGAACACATTCAAAAGTGTAAGGCTGCAACCGATAAACCATTTGGAGTAAATGTACCACTTATGTATCCTCAAATTGAAGAGATAATGCAGATATTGGTTGAGGAGGGGGTAAAAATTGTATTCACCTCGGCAGGAAGTCCTAAAAAATGGACTCAATATCTACACGATAACGGAGCTGTTGTGGTACATGTGGTATCATCATCTTTCTTTGCCAAGAAGTGCGAAGATGCGGGAGTTGATGCAATCGTAGCCGAGGGATTTGAGGCAGGAGGACACAACGGACGAGAGGAGACAACAACACTATGTCTTATACCAGCGGTACGCCAGGCAACAACATTACCTTTGATAGCAGCAGGAGGTATTGCAACAGGACGTGGAATGGCTGCTACATTTGCTCTGGGAGCAGAGGGAGTGCAAATTGGTACACGCTTTGCAATGACCGAAGAGAGCTCGGCAAACGAAGAGTTCAAAAAATTATGTCGCACGCTTAACGAGGGCGATACAAAACTTATGTTGAAACAACTTGCCCCAACTCGTTTAATAAAAAACAACTTCTACAAACAGGTTGAGGAGGCAGAGTTACGTGGAGCATCTGTTGATGAGTTAAACGAGCTATTGGGTAAAGGACGTGCTAAAAAAGGAATATTTGAAGGCAACCTTGAAGAGGGCGAATTGGAGATAGGACAAGCTGCAGCACTAATAAATAAAGCAGAAACAGCACAAGAGGCTGTTGAGGATATAATCACAGAGTTTAATAAAACTATTGAGGATATATCAAACGCAAAATTCTAAAAGATAATATCTTACACAATCTGCCATATAAATAGAGATAAAATAACTACTGCTCCCCTGTTTAGGGGAGCAGTAGTTTTATTTGTATTGTTTTACTTTTAAGGTGTATGCAAATATTTAATTTCTATAAACTATTTCAATTTCAGCTAAGGTCTCAGGAGTCATAATCTCTCCTCTATAATTAGTACATTCAATTATATTACCCTTAGAGTCGTATTTGTAGGTTGATTTCCCTCCCAATCCTCCGTTAGAGGTATAGCTTGCCCATTCAATTTTATTACCCTTAGTATCGTATTTGTAGATATCTTTACGTTCTAATGAGCCATCTGAGTTATAGAATGCCCATTCAATTTTATTACCCTTAGAGTCGTATTTGTAGGTCTGTTTACTACCTAATGAGCCATCTGAGTAATAGAGTGCCTCTTCAATTTTATTACCCTTAGAATCGTATTTGTAGATCTCTTTACTACCTAATGGGCCATCTGAGTTATAGTATGCCTCTTCAATTTTATTACCCTTTGAGTTATATTTGTAAGTCTCTTTACGTTCTAATGAGCCATCTGAGTTATACTCTGCCTCTTCAATTTTATTACCCTTAGAATCGTATTTGTAGATAATTTTCTCACCTAATGAGCCATCTGAGTTATACTCTGCCTCTTCAATTTGATTACCCTTTGAGTCATATTTGTAGGTACGTTTCCATTTTAATGAGCCATCTGAGTTATAGCGTACCCGTTCAATAACATCTCCCTTTTCATTAAATCTATACACAGATCTTTCCTCCAAATCACCTTTTACAACCTCTCCAAATTTTTCTTTTAAATCATATCCACTAATAGTTACCTGTTCAACGTCGCCATAAAGAGGAATATCATCATTATCCCACCCTTGACGTTCCGGAGCTTTAGGTTTAGCAGTGCTTTCGGCTTCAGAGTTACTCTCTCCTCCTGAACATGCAACTAAAAGAGAGATAGTTACTACGAATAAAAATAATTTTTTCATAATGATATTTATATTAATTAGGAATTATGCCTCCATACTTGCTGATAGCTACACATCTTTCTTCTTTTTTCTTTCATTTTTTTCATCCATTGCCACTTGGTAATTATTAAGTACTGCTCCGGTAACAAGGTTAAGCAATAAGAAAGCAGAAAGACAGAACCAACTGACATGATATGTTGTTATAACTGTTGAATTGGTTTTTATTACATCGTATTTTGCAGCGGTAATATGATTGTATCTAACATCTGTCCAGTCATCACCTGTCAATTCTCTGAAAAGGGTATATATCGACTCTCCTAAATCACCAAATGGGTCGGGTGCATTTGTTGGAGCATGTGGTGCCTCGGCTATATATTTTTCATAGTTAACCTTTTCTTCTCCCTGCAATGTATCGGGATTGGGTAATTTAAATAAAGACATACCTATAATGGCATACAGATATACAAATATCAAGAATAAAATCAGGTTATAAAACATCGATTTCATTGATTTTAATAGTACGGTAACTATTAATTTCAACTCCTTAGTAGAACGTAATAGACGTAATATCCTAAATACACGCAATACACGTAGTGCCATTACTACAGATGCGTTGGCAAAAAGGTTCTCAGGTATATAACCTATCAAAACCAAACTTAAATCAAAAACATTCCATCCATCACAGAAAAAACTCCTAATGTTACGTGCGGCTATAAACCTTGCTACAATTTCAAATGTGAATATGTATAATATAATCTGTTGAATAATAGCAACCGTAGGATGAGTTCCACCTGTTTCAACTCCTATCAAAATAGAGTTGATTAAAATAATTACAGTAATTACAATCTCAAAAATCTTGTTGCTTGTCAAGATTTCACACCAATTTTTTAATTTTCCAGACATTTGAATTTAAATTTTTAAAATAATACATAATGTCCCTATTCTACAGTTTTACTATTTTTCCCCTATCTCTTATATCTATCTTCCTGCCCAATCTCCTCTATCAAGATTTCTATAACCTATGGCTTCGGCTATATGATAACTTTTAACATCATTACTACCTTCAAGGTCGGCAATTGTACGAGCAACTTTTAATATTCTATCGTATGCACGAGCCGATAAATTAAACCTCTCCATAGCGGTTTTAAGCATTGCTATACTATCACTATCGGGTAAAGCCCATTTATTAAGATGACGGCTACTCATTTGTGCATTGCAATATATTCCTGGAGTATCGGCAAATCGCCTTGTTTGCATCTCTCTTGCACGAATAACTCGTTCTCTTATGACTGCACTGCTTTCGCCTTTAGTCTTTGATGAGAGCTTTTCAAACTCAACAGGTACTACCTCTATTTGAATATCTATACGATCTAACAGAGGTCCCGAAATTCGGTTTAAATAACGCGATACAGCCCCTTCTGTGCATATACACTCTTTTGTTGGGTGATTATAATATCCACAAGGGCAGGGGTTCATACTTGCCACAAGCATTATACCTGCAGGATATTCAACTGTATTTTTTGCTCTTGATATGGTTATTTTACGATCTTCGAGAGGCTGACGCATAACCTCTAATACTGAACGTGAGAACTCAGGTAGCTCATCTAAAAACAGTACTCCATTATGAGCAAGTGATATTTCGCCTGGTTGTGGATATGTTCCTCCTCCAACCAATGCAACTCCTGATATTGTATGGTGAGACGACCTGAAAGGA
>JAZONU010000117.1:0-2318 GCA_045654605.1 Candidatus Caccoplasma sp.
CAAAGGATTTGCGGATAATTACCAACAGGTTTCGTTCAGAATTAGCCGTAACGATTACAATATTGTAAATCCTGCAAGCGACTTAAAAATATATGTAATGCAGAACAATCGACTCGATAATATGGCATACGTTCAGACTCCTCAATATTTTAACAACAATGAGATTGTATATGAGCATAACGACAAACTTATTTTTGATGCAGGTAATGAATATCGCCGTTTTGAAATGGTAAGTACTCAATACAGAGGAATGGGTGTTGAAAAACTTACTCATTACGATCCCTATTATCATGCGATTTTAGAGACTGATTACCCCAGACAAAGCAAGGCGTATGGTTATGATGAGACTCAGCACGGACGATATATTGTTAGGGAGACAGATTATGAAGAGGATAGCAATATTCAAGCGGACTACTTCATTGTTCATTTCACTTTAGACACAAGAGAAATACTTCTTCCCGAGGGGGATATATATATTGATGGAGAGTTAAGCGAATACCGTTTCAGCGACAATAACAGAATGTTACGCAACCCACAAACTGGTGTTTATGAAAAGATTATACTTCTAAAACAGGGTGCATACAACTACCAATATCTGTTTGTCCCCAAAGGTGAAAGTGTTGGTAAAGCTTCAGTTATTGAAGGAAACAAGTATGAAACTCAAAATGAATATAGGGTTAATGTTTACCATAGAGTTCCCGGCGAACGTTATGATAGGCTAATTGGCACAGGACGATGTTTATCAACAAATTAGGAATTAGTGCGTTGCTTCGCAACAATTAGAAATTAGAAATTGTTTCTAATCAAGATATTCCTAATTTCTAATACCTCATTCCTAATTCATAAATACTATTCTCTATTTTTATTTATCTTCTCCCCTACCACGCGAGCAGCTATTGCAACATATTCGGCACAGGGGCGACGTTTGTAGTATTCGGCTGTGCGTTCTGATGGAATATGACTCTCCTTTGCGTTTGCCGCCAAGCCCAAGAGTTCACGACATATTATTGAGCCATTCTCTTTTTTAAACTGCTCGGCAAGCTCTTGTACTACAGCATAGTTTTGTGTTTTGGCTTCTCGGTCTTCCGGGTTTTCTGCCGAGAACTCCTGCCCTGCTACAAGGAATGCTCCGCTTACTGCTCCACACACTTCGCGTAATCTGCCCATTCCGCCACCCAAAGGGCCTGTAAGACGTGCTGCAAAATCTTTATCTATTCCATATATATCGGCATATGCAATAAACACCGATTGAGAACAATTATATCCGCTTTTAAATAGGTTACGAGCCATTTCAACCCTTGCCTCAACATCTATTTTTTCTTTCATAATTACCAATTTATTGGTTCAATGCCATTATTTATAAGGTATGTATTTGTTTTACTGAAGTGTTTGTTCCCAAAAAATCCACGATGTGCAGATAATGGAGAAGGATGCACAGATGTTAATACCAAGTGACGTTTTCGGTCAATGAATTTACCCTTTTGTTGTGCATACGAACCCCACAAAATAAATACAAGATTCCCTCTTTCTGTTGCGAGTTTATTTATTACTGCGTCAGTAAACTCTTCCCACCCCTTATTTTGATGCGAGCCTGCCTGCCCTGCTCTTACTGACAGTGTTGCATTTAACAACAACACTCCTTGGTTTGCCCATCGTTGCAAGTTTCCGCTTTTGGGTTGGGGTATTCCCAAATCTCCCTCTATCTCCTTAAATATATTGCGTAGCGAAGGGGGGAACATTACTCCGTCGTTTACCGAAAAACATAAACCATGTGCTTGTCCCGGCTCGTGATAGGGGTCTTGTCCCAAGATTACAACCTTTACTTTATCAAAAGGGCATGAATCAAAGGCATTGAATATAAGTTTTGCAGGGGGATATATTGTGTTTGTAGCGTACTCATTACGCACAAAGTTGGTTAGTATCTCAAAATATGGTTTGTCAAACTCTTCTTGTAAGTGCAGTTTCCAGCTCTCCTCTATTTTTACATTCATTTTTTCAATTTTTAGCGGACATAGTTACTACGTCCCTACTTTTGTGATCCCGGAGGGATTCAAACCCTCGAC
This sequence comes from Candidatus Caccoplasma sp., assembly GCA_045654605.1. Classification (GTDB taxonomy): domain Bacteria; phylum Bacteroidota; class Bacteroidia; order Bacteroidales; family G3-4614; genus Caccoplasma_A. Next base: position 2,064 of record JAZONU010000117.1, read on the forward strand.
CTTCAGAACCGGAATCTGATGCTCTATTCAGCTAAGCTACGGGACCTCTTTTTAATTGGTAATTAGAAATGTTCTTTAATTACAAATTCTTTTGTTAACGATTGCGAAGTTAGTCAATTATTATTGCATAGCAAAATTTTACTTTACGGTTAAAGATATTAAGCATATCCGCTATTAATAAAAAAAATACAAGGCTCAACGAACCTTGTATTTTTCTATCTATATTATGTTTAGGTGTATTAGATATTAAAATCC
>JAZONU010000118.1:0-5563 GCA_045654605.1 Candidatus Caccoplasma sp.
CCCATTCTCCTCTATTGCAGAGAAGAGCATATCTGCTCCCTTTATTGGATCGTTTAGCTTTGCAGCTCCAAAGAGTAATACTTTTTCATTCGGTAATATTCCTAATCTTTGACGGCTATTATATTTTGAACATGGATGGAAAATATTGTCATCCATTACATTACAGATTAATTCCTGCTCATTATTTTGTGTTAAAGCACTCTCTTTAAGGCGTGTTGACATCCACTTGCTTATTGCTATAAAAGTTACGTTGCTTTTATATAGATTGTCTTTTTTATCCCATACCTTTGCCGATAAGTCATTATCGGAAGGGGTTTGTAAATAGGGGCAGTTATTACATCTGAATTTGTATTTATCACACTCCCCTGCATGGTGGCATATTGATGTTGCATACCACATATCGTGAGGGGTTATTACTACTGGTTTACCTGTTGCCACCAACTGTTCGATGTTTTTAAGCGACAACATTCCTTGATTTATCCAATGCAGATGTATTATATCAGCCTCTTTGATTTCGGGTAATTTTGTTATATCAGTTCCGCAACATGCTGTTGATACGGCAAATAGATTTTTTCGAGAAAGGTGGTTTGCCATCCATATTCTCACTCGTTCCCAAATAAAATTTATTTTATGTTTTATTTTCCCTACAAAGTTTTTTGAAAGAGGTGTAACATTCTCTCCTCCATTGCCTTCAGCAACAACAAGGGTTGAATCAACTCCCTCTGCTCGAAGTGCCTGATGCAAACGATTTGCTGCCACAGCAGCTCCTCCTCCACTCTGTTTTGTATTTATTATGGCTACCTTCATGAGAAAAGTTGTTTTAGCTTAGACAATATTAGAACTCTCAATTTGTTTGTGTATGAAGTACGTAACATATAGGTCTTACGCAATTTTTTTCGCATCTCCTTATTCTCCTCCACTGGTTGCATCATTTGCGGATGCAACTCTCCTGTATATAGTTTTACTGAGAAGAGATTAGGGGTATTGCAGTGTGTGGCTCCTGTTCCAAATCCTCTATTTGCCACCAACGGTTTTCCTACATTAAGAGAGAGTTTACGATTTACAAATAGCGAGGCATTCCAACGTACCGCCCATGAGTTTATCTTACCTTCACTCTGCTCTCGCAACATTCTGGTAAAGTGATAACCTAAATCGAACTCTCGTTCTCTGCCCTGTTCTTTTATTTTTGCAAGAAGTTTTTCGGCGTTAGGTTCAAAATATTTCCATCCTCTTTTCCATGTTGCCCAGCCCCAACTATTAGCAAAACTTATAAGAAAGTTATCTTTAAAGGTCATTGGCGAAGATAGTATATGAGAGTTGATATTGATTACCTCCTCAACATCTTCATACATATCCAATGCTTCGTTCATATAGGTAAGGAAATATGGCGATAATTCCAAATCATCTTCCAGAATTATTGCTCTACCATGTTCATCAAGGACCTTTCCTACTCCATATATAACACTGTCGGCAAGCCCTCTATTTTGAGGAGCCTCTTCAATAATTATATTTTTAAATCCTGTGATTGTTGTTATATATCTTCTAACCGCTAACACATCGACTCTGTCGGTTGTCCCTTTTGCGGCATCAGAAAAGATATATAGCTCACTCTCGTGTGCTAATGGTGATTGCAACAACGATTCGATACATCGTTTAACGTGTGCAGGACGACGATATGTAAATAGTATTATCGGGGCAACCATATTTTTATCTTATTTGGTTATTCCTAATTTGCGTTTAGCTAACGACAGACACTCTAACCATATCTCCATTTTAAAGATAGACACTATAGAGATATATGATGTTATAAATATAACTGTTGCTACTATAAGTTGTAACCAATACTCCGAAATAAAGAGATATGTTATTTGAGATAGCATTGCAGATATAAGTGCTACTACAAAATATGGTGCTATATCTTTTATGAGATATATAACCTTATACCCTGTTACTCGCGATGATACAATTGCTGTTGCTACAAGCGATAGGCATGTGTATGCCACCCAAACCCATATTAAGTTCATTATTGAGTTACCAAACATAAAACTTGCTGTTATTCCCATTATAAGGAATATTTTTTTTGCTATCTCAAGCTTCAAGTTTATACCTGAATGGCCTTCTGTATTAAACAAATCGTAATAGAGTATTATAAATGGCGAAAACATTCCTGCCACAGCCAACACTTGCAACATTGGTACTGATGCACTCCATTTCTCAGTTATCAACGTTATTATCAATGGGTGTGCCACAACAATAAGCAACATCATTATAGGGAATATGAAGAAGGCTGTTGTTCTTATGTATTTACCAAAAACTCTTAATAGACGAGTTTTGTCGTCGTTAATTGATGACAATACCGGAAAGGCAACACTTCTAAATATATTGGCAATAAGAGCTGAGGGGATATCTTGTAGCTTTTGGGCTTGCGTATAAAATCCTACTGCTATAGTTGAAAAACCCTTTGCTATTATAAGCGGATAGATGTTATTAAAGACAGCATTTAATACTCCTGTTCCCAAGAGGTTTGCACTATATCGCCAAAACTCCTTTATTGGAGCCAAAGAGAATATCATTTTGGGATACCATCTGCCATATACCCACAATAATATTGTTTTTAAAATAGATAATCCGAGAGTTTGTACTACTAATGCCCAAACGCCACCACCTTTTGCAGCCAACCATATTGCTGCTGACGAAGAAATAGTTAAGGCTAATATATTTATTCGAGCATACTCGGTAAAACGTATCTCCTTAAACATTCGGGTTTGCTGAATCAAACCCAACGAGTTGAATATTATCGAAAGAAATAAAACCCGAGATATATCAACCAAATCTGGGTTCTTAAAATAGTTTGCAATATATTTTGCAGAGATATAGAGTATCAGATAAAAAATCAACGATATTATGAGATTAAAAAAGAATATCGTTGAATAGTCTCTATCTGTAGCCCCCTTTTTTCGAATTAGTGCCGAACTAAAACCACTATCTATCAAGATGTTCGACAATACTATAAACATTGTCAAAACTCCCACCTTTCCGTAGTCATCGGGCATAAGGAGATTGGCGAGGATAATTCCGGATACAAAATATATAATTTGTTGCCCGAATTTATCCACACAACTCCAAATCAATGCTTTCTCCGTTCTCTGTTTTAAGTTCATAATGCACTTTGTGCAGTTGTTAGTTCTTAGTTTTCGGCTTCGCCGCCCTTCGGGTAGTTTTTAGTTTCTTCAAACAACTAACAACTGACAACTAAAGTACGCAACGCGTACTTATTTCACTTCGCTACCAGGAGCAACCTCTTTTTGAGTGGTTGTTACTACTAATTTGCCGTCAAAATCTTCGGCAGAGAGAATCATTCCTTGCGACTCAATACCTTTGATTTTACGAGGTGCCAAGTTTGCAATAAAGCATACTTGTTTACCAACCAACTCCTCGGGAGCATAGTGTTTTGCAATACCCGATACAATAGTTCTACCACCTAAACCATCATCAATTTTGAACATCAACAATTTGTCGGCTTTAGGAACTTTTGTGCACTCCAATACTGTTCCAACACGAATATCCAATTTCAAGAAGTCCTCAAAATCGATATTCTCTGCTATTGGGTTTGCCTTTTTATTTTTCAACTCGTTGGCAACTTTTGTATCTTGCAAGCGTTGAATTTGTGCTTCAATCTCAGCATCCTCAATCTTCTCGAACAAAAGTTCGGGAGCATTGATTTCTGCGCCTTCAGCAAGGATGTTCATCTCGCCCAAGCGACTCCAGTTGCACTCTGTCATATTCAACATACCGCGTAATTTAGCTGCAGAGAATGGCAAGAATGGTTCAAACGCAATTGCGAGATTTGCAGATATTTGAAGAGCTACGTTCATGATTGTAGCAACGCGTTCCATATCGGTTTTTGCAAGTTTCCAAGGCTCTGTATCGGCAAGATATTTGTTTCCGATACGAGCCAAGTTCATAGCCTCTTTCAAAGCATCGCGGAAACGATAGTTTTGAAGCAACTTCTCTATCTCCTCTTTTACTGATGCAAACTCAGCAATTGTAGCTTTATCATAATCATTAAGCTCACCAGCAACAGGCACTTTACCCTCAAAGTATTTATGAGTAAGCACAATGCTACGATTAATGAAGTTACCTAAGATAGCAACCAACTCGTTATTGTTGCGAGCTTGAAAATCACGCCATGTAAAGTCGTTATCTTTTGTTTCAGGTGCATTTGCTGTTAGCACATAACGCAACACATCTTGCTTTCCTGGGAAGTCAACTAAATACTCGTGCAACCACACTGCCCAATTACGTGAAGTTGAGATTTTATCTCCCTCAAGATTCAAGAACTCGTTTGCAGGAACATTCTCGGGCAATATGTAGCTACCCTCTGCTTTAAGCATTGCTGGGAATACTATACAGTGGAATACAATGTTATCTTTTCCGATAAAGTGAACAAGTTTGGTCTCTTTATCTTTCCAATACAACTCCCAAGTATCGGGTAACAACTCTTTTGTGTTTGAGATGTAACCTATAGGAGCATCGAACCATACATATAGAACTTTACCCTCTGCTCCCTCAACAGGGACAGGCACACCCCAATCAATATCGCGACTTACGGCACGAGGTTGCAATCCCATATCCAACCACGATTTACATTGACCATAAACGTTAGTTTTCCACTCTTTGTGTCCCTCCAAAATCCACTCACGAAGGAATGATTCGTGTTGGTCAAGAGGAAGATACCAATGTTTTGTATCTTTAAGCACAGGTACACTACCACTGATTGTTGATTTTGGATTTATAAGGTCTGTAGCGTTAAGACTTGTTCCACAAGCCTCGCATTGGTCGCCGTATGCGTTTTCATTTTTACAGTGAGGGCAAGTACCTGTTATGTAGCGGTCGGCAAGGAATTGACCTGCCTCCTCGTCGTAATATTGAGCTGAAGTCTTCTCTATAAATTTACCTTCATCATACAATTTACGGAAAAACTCCGATGCTGTTTTGTGGTGTATCTCCGATGTTGTACGAGAGTAGATATCAAAAGAGATACCAAACTCCTCGAACGATTTTTTAATAATTCCGTGATAACGGTCAACAATATCTTGTGGTGTAACACCCTCATTACGAGCTTTAATAGTAATAGGTACTCCGTGTTCGTCAGAGCCTCCGATAAGGATTACATCTTCACCTTTCAATCGTAGGTAACGAGTGTAAATATCAGCAGGGACATAAACTCCTGCCAAGTGTCCTATATGAACAGGACCATTTGCGTATGGTAACGCAGTGGTAACAAGTGTTCTTTTAAAATTCTTTTCCATAGTGTATATATTATTTATTTAATTTCAACATATCATCAATGTAGGTACGATTATTACTCAAACGAGGCACTTTATGTTGTCCTCCGAGTTTTCCTTTCGACCTCAACCAATCTTCGAATAATCCTTTTCGAGCAGGTACAATCTCCAATCGTTCAAGAGCAATACCTTTATAGCGTTTTGCTTCATAATCAGAGTTTAACTCTTGCAATGAAGCATCTAATATATTTGCAAATTCATCGAGAGAATTTGGC
>JAZONU010000119.1:0-5197 GCA_045654605.1 Candidatus Caccoplasma sp.
CTTAAAATGTTTGCTCCAACGCCATAATCTCTTTCGTCTGCTTTAAATCCAAGGTGAAGATTAGCATCAACAGTATCTAATCCGTTTTCTTGAAGTTTATAGGCTTTAATTTTATTCATTAACCCAATACCTCTACCTTCTTGGCTCATATAAACAATAACACCTTTGCCCTCTTTCTCTATTTGTTCCATAGCACGATGTAGTTGTTCTCCACATTCGCAACGCATTGAACCAAAAATATCTCCAGTCATACATGAAGAGTGTACTCTTGTCAAAACAGGCTCATCCTCGCTCCATTCTCCTTTAATTAGAGCAATATGTTCTGTCCCATTAGAGGTTTGTCTAAAAGGAATTAGTTTAAAATGTCCCCATTTTGTTGGCATTTCAACCTCTTCTCCTTTCTCAACTAACGACTCTTTTTTGAGCCTGTAAGCAATTAGGTCTTTAATAGATACAATCTTGAAGCCCCATCTGTCGGCAACCTCCTTTAGTTGGGGAAGTCTTGCCATAGTGCCATCCTCATTAATGATTTCAATAAGTGCGGCTGCAGGATATAAGCCAGCCAATCGAGCTAAATCTACAGCTGCTTCGGTATGGCCAGCCCTGCAGAGAACACCCCTTGAACGAGCACGAAGGGGAGATATATGTCCAGGACGTCCTAAATCAGAAGGTTTAGTATCGGGATTTGCAAGAGCTTTAATAGTTTCAGCTCTATCAAACATTGAAACACCGGTAGTGCATCCTCCTCCAATTTTGTCAACCATAACCGTAAACGGAGTTTCGTGAATAGATGTGTTGTTGCTTACCTGCATAGGTAGGTCTAATTCTGCACAGCGTTCTTCTGTTATTGGAGCGCAGAGAACACCTCTTCCGTAGGTCATCATAAAATTAACCTTTTCGGGGGTAATTTTTTCTGCAGCAATAATAAAATCTCCCTCGTTTTCACGATCTTCATCATCAACGACAATAATAAATTTACCCTCTTTAAAATCAATTAGAGCCTCCTCGATAGTGTTCAACTTTATATCTTCCATAATCTTTAAATATTATTCTTCTTTATATTCATTTTCAATAATAGTCATAATCTCTTTGTTGGTCTTTCTTATAGCTGCAAATTCTCTTTTTAATAACTTTTGCTCATGAAGGCCAATAAGGTATATTGGAATAGACAAAGGTAATACCATTGCTACTAAAGTTCCAACTTTTTTATTTTTACAAGGATAATATAGAAGTAAATTCCTTATAATGGGGTAATCCATAAGTTTCAATACTACTAATCTTGATTTAGAGTATTGGGCATACTCTACAAAACTCTCCAAGTTGCTTCTTAATTCGTCAATAAGAGCTTTGTTAAAACCTTTTCGCCAATAGGTAAAGAATCCCTGTATTCTATTGCTGTACTTGTTTTGAATTTTCTCGCAAAGATTATCAAGATTATTCAATCTTTCAACCAATCCACCTTTGTCAACATCTATCAGGGCAATTTCTTTAATATCAACAACCCTATAAACATGGCGACCAAGAAGTTTTTTGATATAATTCTTATAGGCATCTTTATTGAATACTGCAGAATCATTAACAGCCTTATAGGTAAAGAATATTCCCATCGGAAGCAAAACGGCAGAACTTAACCATAGTCCTTGCCACACTTCCCATACTCCATCGCGAGCAAATTTGTATGCAGAGTTGTCGATTACGTAATAAAAAATAAATAGTATTACCGAAACCACAATAGGTATTCCTAAGCCACCTCTACCAATAATGGCTCCGAGGGGAGCTCCGATAAAGAAGAATATTATGCAGGCAAACGATAGAGTGAACTTTTTGTGCATCTCAATTTCGTGCCTTCTAATCAATTTCTTTTGTTCTTCGGTTTTAAAACTTTTAAATTCAAACTCTTGTTTAATGTTGCGAGCCTTGCTCAATGCTTTATTTGTCCACGTCTCTCGCTGTTGAACAGATGCGGTAGCATAGGTGTCCTCTATATCAAAATTTTTAAGTGGTTTTTTTTGGTATCTTGGAGCTGATTTGCTTGATCTGTCTATGATATTGTAGTATGATTTGTTTTTTAATTCTTGTCCTATTTTTTCGCCTATACTATCTACGATCGTTGTTATTGAATCTACGGTGAACTGGAGTTCAGAGATATTCTTTCCGATATATTTATCACTCATAGTGTTTTCGTCGATGCGGTTAAAATTTGCATCAAACGGAATTAAAATCTCTTTCTTTGAGAAAACTTCTCGGCGATATGGAATAGCTGTAGTCGCAGCATCCTGAGCCTTAAGGTTTTCAAAAGACTCTCCGCTCTCTAAAGTTAAAAACAGAAATTTGTTATCGTCCGTAAATTTAATGCTGCCCGAATCGGCAACAATAACCCTGGCATTCTCTGCACTTTTTGAAATATCATATATGGTTACTCCATACATCATATTTTTTTTCGAGTTTTTCTCTTTTACATAAATATTGTAGCCCTCTATCTGATTGTAGAAAACTCCTTCGGGAATATCAAGGGCAGGAGCCTTTTGTTTCATAGAGTATAAAAGGCTCCACATCTTAACCTGTACCGTAGGTAATATGTTGTTTTGGAAGAAGAATGCACCAATAGCAATAAATGTTATGGTGATAATTAGGGGACGCATAATTCTAATTAGCGACACCCCTGATGCTTTAATTGCTAAGAGTTCAAATTTTTCGCTTAAATTTCCGAAGGTCATTAAAGAGGCAAGCAGAATGGCTAATGGCAGAGCAAGAGGTATCATTGTTACGGCTGCATAAAAGAACATCTCTGCAAGCACACTCATTTCTAAGCCTTTCCCAACAAAATCTTTAACATATTGCCAAATAAATTGCATTAACACAATAAAAAGGCATATCATAAACGTCATAAGAAGTAACGGAAGAAAGGTCTTCAGTATGAAAATATATAGACGTTTAATGTTAAACATAGATAATTGGAATAGATAAAATGTTAAATGCTAAATACTGCACACATTAGTCAAAAAAAATATACCATATTGTGAGCTATATCGGCAACAAAGGTAGTAAAAAAAAGAGATTTCGCCCTATAATACATTATATATAATATAAAATAAATCTTAACAAGAATAAGTTTTGTAAAATGATTTTGTTCTCTTTTAATATACTGTATTGTCGATTAAAGAATTAAGCACCTAAAACTTTGCGTAGGATAGCAATCTGCTCATCCCATAAACCAATGCAATCATTAATCTCGTCCTTGTTGGCAAAGTCGGAGATTGCAAGGGTGGTGAGATTTGTCATTTCGTTTTGAATTAGCTTGAATTCGAAATAGTATTTGTTGTCTATTTCGTCTTTCCATCTAAATTTTATGTAAGATGGACTTTTTTGAGCAATTAATTTTGCTGTACGTTTTTCATTATCCCAATAAAAGGTAAAAAACTTTCCATTTGTTTCAACTTTGTTTGCAAACCATGATGCAAGGCCATCCGATGTGGCGAGAAAGCTCCACAAAAAAGAGGTAGAAGCACTGTTGAAATCATACTCTATACTAAAAAGAACTTTATTCATGTTTAAGGGATTGAATTGTTTTGCAAATTTGTAATATATGCTCTCAGAACAAATTAAAAAACTACGTATAATTTTTTTGAAAAATTAAATCTCCTATAACTCTTTTTGCGAATATAGAAATATTTTTTTATAAGCTCAAACTCTCTAAAAAAAAATAGAGTTTTATTGCTCTAAAAACAGCCTACATATCGAAAAAATACCTATATTTGCAAATGATAATATCTTCACCGAGAAGTGTCTATGTTAATTATAAGGCGATATTTATGTTAAAATTAACAGACAATAAAAGGGGGAGATGTGTGGTGAGGCAACATAACATATTAGTGTGTAGCATTTTGCTTTAGTTAGGTGCGAAATAATAGGATAATGGGATGTGCTGATTTTTTTAGATAAAGAGAGATAAAAACATCATATATTAATAACAAAACATATTTATGAGAAAAGAAAGTCTTTGTATCGTAAGATTGGCGAAACAAGCTTTTGCCTGTCTAGGCCCAAATTTCTTAATGAAAGCGGGTTTGAGTCTTCTTTTTGCAGCAGTGTTGCCTCTATCGGCAAATGCTGTTCATAAAGCTGAAAAAGCTGCATCTACTGCAATTGAAAGCGTAGAACAAGCTTCAGGCTTTGTGGTAAAAGGAACCGTAATTGATGACACCAAAGAACCTCTTATTGGTGTAAGTGTAGTGGTTGAGGGAACTACAATTGGAACATCAACCGACTTTGACGGAAATTATGAGCTTAAAATTCCCGATGGGAAAAAGACCTTGGTCTTCACATACATCGGTTATGCTGAGCAAAAAATTGCCGTAAAAGGTAGAAACGAAATTAACGTTACAATGAGTGAGGACTCAGAGGTACTTGCTGAGGTTGTTGTAACAGCGATGGGTATCGAACGTAAAGCGGAGTCATTGACTTATGCAACACAACAAGTAGGAGGTAAAGAGCTTACTCGTGCAAAAGAGTCAAACTTCATCAACTCATTGCAAGGTAAAATGGCTGGTCTTACTATTACTCCTAACTCATCAGGAGCTGGAGGTGGATCCTCAAAAATCATCCTTCGTGGACAAACTTCAATGTTGGGTAACAACCAACCTCTAATCGTATTGGACGGTATTCCATTGTCAAATGGTATGTCATCGCAAACATCAGAGATTGCTCTTGAAGGAGGTCGTGACGGTGGAGATATCTTGTCAACAATCAACCCTGACGATATCGCAAGTATGTCAGTCTTAAAAGGTCCTAACGCAGCGGCACTTTACGGATCGGCAGCTAACAATGGTGTTATCATCATTAATACAAAAGGTGGTCGTGAAGGTAAGATAAGAATTGACGTATCAAGTAACGTAACTCTTGAAACTCCTCTATTTACATTTGACAAACAAACTGTCTTTGGAACAGAGATGAGTGATAAAGGACCTCTTTTGAATGGTTGGGGAGATTACGCAGCAAACTATACTAACGATCAATTAGCTCAATATCCTTATTTGACTCGTAATCCTAAAAATCAAATCAATGACTTCTTTAAAGTTGGTCAAACTTATAACAACTCAATATCATTGAGTGGAGGTACAGAACATACAACATCTTACTTCTCTTATGGTAATACAGTACAAAAAGGTTTGTTGGAGAGAAACAAATTCGTTCGCCA
>JAZONU010000120.1:0-2413 GCA_045654605.1 Candidatus Caccoplasma sp.
GATAGAAAGACTACCCTTGAATATCAGTATCTCGTCGGAATATACCTCACAATTGTATCTTGACAGAAACTTACCGTTATGAGGCAGTGCATTGGCATAGCCTAAAATCGCATTGTTGTTGGGGGTAGACGGGATTGAGAAACTGAAAGAATAGGTTGCCTGTGTCGTCTGTGACTTTTCAGGATCAAAGATTTTCTCATTCATCCTTATGGACGAACTGTCAGGTCTCTCCAATTCGAGAAGCCTACCCTCTACATATATTGAAACTCTATGTCTGCTGTCGATAATCATGATTATTATAGATTTTCTCCATACTCGTAGGAGAATCTAACCTGATATATATTGTTCTGACCCTCCAACTCCGTTATTTCGATGCTGCTTGGAATTATAACCTTATCCTTGCTATTCTCCCTAACCCACATTTTCTTACTCTTCATTAGGCTGTAAGCGAACAACTCACCACCCTTTTTCATAAGATGTGTTGTGACGGTGTGGGTCATTCTTGTTTCATTCTGATATATCCTCTTACCTTCATAACTACCGTCATATAGTCCGTAGATATTCTGATTATATGTCTCTACATCACTATTTATTCCTTCTGTAATCGCTCCGGTAAAATCATAGAAACTAACTCCCCCATATTCGTTCCTCCAATACACCCTCACATAGCCTTCTGCGGCTTTCAGAGGTTTTATCACATTGAACCTTATCGTATCCCCACCGTAATGTACATCGACGTAGTACGCGTCTGAAAATACGTTTGTAGGCACTGTAATATTGATATCTGCAAAGTAGCCGTTGACGGGGCTTGCGGGTGATGCGCCATTACTAAGTTGAACCATGTTCGACGTGTATGCAGTCCATGATGCTGACGCGCTGTTGTTAGGCGACATTACCGTAATAGGGATTATATTAGAATAAGTGTAATGATAGCCCTTGTCATTCATAAGTATTCTGTTGCTTATTGATAGGAACTTATCACTGTCATTCGCGTAGTACCCATAAGTGGCAATCTGTCCTCCCAAACTACCCAATGAGGTGTATCTGCCTGTATTCGATATACCGTCAATCTGAAGACTGTATTCCTGACCTATACCATATGTCATAAATGTCTGTAATACGGGGGATATATCGAATGATACGCTGTCATCGTACCAACTCTTAGTAAGGTCTGTCACCTCTTTTGCACCGTTAAAAACCTTTATGATTACCTTACCGCCCAACATATCTGAACTCTGTACACCATCAGTATAACCATATGAAAATACACTTGACGGTAGGTTTGTACTAAGTATTACTGATCTGTTTAACTTACTACCAAATGTCTTGGATACGAGATATACATTGGACTGTGAATAGGTTATATCCCACTCTGATAGGATACTACCGCAGTTTCTTAGTGCAATCGCTATCGATGCCGCAGTACTTACGGGGTCTGATATGTAGAAACGTCTTCCTGCCAAATTAGCGTAGTCTATGACATTCTCAATCGTCTCGTCCAAAAGCGTTATGTAGTATTGGCTGTTGCCCGTTGCAGTCGCCACAGAACCACCCAAGACACTAAGCGTTATCTGTGCCTTTGAGCCTGTGAAATTCTCGCTCACCTTCACTATATTAGGTATATCCGAGAACGTGAGAAGCGAAGGCGATGCCAAGCCGTTGAAAGTTATGTTTGCCATTCTAATTATTCTTTTATATATAACATATGCCGCACATAAAAAAAGAAGCACAGATTTATTTTCTGTGCTTCCTCTTAATTGTTAATGTTTGTTAATTAGCCCTCAACAACTGCAACTGCATCGTCGCTCAATGGAAGAGCAGATTCAGTAGTGTTTGCTGTCAGAGTCACAACCAAACCGTTGGTATCACCACCGCCACCGAATGAAGCAGATTCTGCCTCAAGACCGGTAATACGACCCAACATCAAATGTGTACCCTCGGCTGTCTTGATAACTGCCACATACTTACCCAATGACAGTGAATCAAGTACGCCATGCAGACATGCTGTATAGGCAGCGCTCACTGTAAAGGTAAGGGTTTGGGTACGATACTTATTACCTGCATCGCCAACTACCAACTCATCGTTGAAAGAAGCGGAGTCCTTAGCAGGGTCAATCTTATACCAAGTTGCACCTGAGGTCATTGTGATTGCGGTAACTTCCTCGCAGCCGTTGGTACCCGCACTGATAGTAGTAGCACTAACTTCCTCATAATTAGCCAAATAGATACGGGTAATTTCAGGAAGGCTGTAACCACAGGTATTGGATTTCAACAGGTCTTGCTTAAGTAAACATGAAATAGCCATATGTTATATCCTTTCTTTTCTTTTAGTTAGTTATTATGCCTTGCTCATTGCGAACAACTCAGGAAGAACCACTGCAACTGCGATATTGCTGATAGCAGCAACGCGGTA
>JAZONU010000121.1:0-2251 GCA_045654605.1 Candidatus Caccoplasma sp.
ACAATCTCACCACCTGCAAGTTCTTTGATTAACATTGCGGCACGTTTAAGAACATATATCGTAGTATTGGGATCAACACCACGCTCAAAACGGAACGAAGCGTCTGTATTTAAGCCATGACGACGAGCACATTTTCTAACCCATGTAGGATTGAAGTATGCCGACTCAAGGAATATATCAGTTGTAGTTTCTGTAACACCCGATTTCAATCCTCCAAATACTCCGGCAATGCACATACCGTCAGTTTGGTTACATATCATCAAATCTTTGTCTGATAACTTACGTTCAACTCCGTCAAGAGTAACAAACGATGTACCTTCTGGTAAGGTCTTTACAACAACAGTATTGCCATTAATTTCTTTAGCATCAAAACAGTGCAAAGGTTGCCCTGTTTCGTGGAGAATATAATTGGTAATATCGACAATATTATTTATTGGACGTACACCAATAGCATTTAAGCGTTGCTTCATCCACTCGGGACTATCTTTAACCGTTACTCCTTTAATTGTTAAACCAGCATATCGAGGAGCGGCTTCGCTATTTTCTACAATCACGCTGATAGCATCGCCATTAGCATTATCAATAGCAAAATCATCAACTGAAGGTTTCTTTAAAGAATAATCGTATCCGTTACGTTTTAGGTATGCAGCAAGGTCGCGTGCAACACCATAGTGTGAAGCTGCGTCAATTCTATTTGGGGTAATATCTACTTCAATAACATAATCGCTCTTAATTCCAAAATAGTCTGCTGCTGGAGTACCAGGAGTAGGAGTATCTTTGAGAACAATAATACCATCGTGGTTTGTACCTATGCCAATTTCATCTTCGGCACAAATCATACCAAATGACTCAACTCCTCTGATTTTTGATCTCTTGATTGTAAAACTCTCTTCACCATCATACAAAACGGTACCAACAGTTGCAACAATAACATATTGTCCGGCTGCCACATTTGGTGCACCGCATACGATTTGTGTGGGTTCGCCTGTTCCAAGATCAACGGTAGTTATGTGTAGGTGATCTGAATTTGGGTGTTCAGTACATGTTAGAACTTTTCCGGTAACAATGCCTTTAAGTCCACCTTTTATTGATTGAACCTCTTCAACTCCACCTGTTTCAAGGCCTATTGAGGTTAAGGCATCGGCTGTTTGCTGAGGGTCTAATGGAAGCTCAATAAATTCTTTGAGCCAATTGTAAGATATATTCATAATCTGTTATAAATTCTTTCTTCGACGCAATAAATGCGTACATATTTTTAAAACGACTGCAAAAATAATAATTTTATTTCGCAATAAAAAAGAAATGCCCCTAAATATATATTTAGAGGCACTCATTTTTTGAATATTTTTTGTAAAAATATTTATCTTGTAACTTTTACGAATTGAGGAGGCAATGGAGTCTCAAACAGCATATCCTGACGTGTGATTGGATGAACAAATCTCAATCGGAATGCGTGGAGAGATAATCTTCCAAGAGGATTCTCTTTTGACCCATATCGTTTATCCCCTGCAATTGGGTGTCCACTCTCTGACATGTGAACACGAATTTGATTTTTTCTGCCTGTTGCAAGTTGTAGTTCTACAAGAGATAAACGGCTGTTTTTCTGCAAGGTCTTATATTTTGTTAATGCAAATTGTCCATTCTCTTTATCAGGTGTAGAGTAAACATGATGAACACTATTTTCTGTTAAATATGACGATATTTCACCTTCGGCAGGATCTATATGCCCACTTACAACCGCAACATATCGGCGATCAAGAACCATCTCGTTCCAATTACGTTGTAATTTAAATTGAACATCCTCTGATTTTGCAAACATAATCAAACCGGAAGTATCTCTATCTAATCTATGAATAACAAAAAGTTTTGCTGATGGATTCTCCTCCTTTAAATAGTCGCTCAAAATGTGAAATGCAGTTTTGTCCTTTATTCTGTCTGAAGATACAGAGAGAAGTCCATATCCTTTGTTTGCCACAATAAGATATTCGTCTTCATAAACAATTTTAATTCTATCGCTTTTGAAAACTTTAAAACCTTTTTCAAAATTGATAAGAACTTTATCTCCAGGCATAAGAGGTGCGTCAAAAGCTGTTTCTGGGTTCCCGTTTATGGCAACCTGTCTGTGCGATAACCAACTTTTGACGGTAGTTTTACTTCTGTCTGAATATGTTTTGAAAAGATAGTTTAATAGAGTATCTTTTTCGTTAACAATAGTTGTCGCAGAATTATTTTTTACTCTATTATTTGTTCT
>JAZONU010000122.1:0-2082 GCA_045654605.1 Candidatus Caccoplasma sp.
TATATTTCTTCTCTTTCTATAAAAACGTACGTTTGTGGCATTTATTATGATAGGTGTTCCTACTTTCATAATATCCGTTATCCTTAAGCATAAAAAGATCAACAAGCATAATAGAGCTATCACGTTACATCTTTACCCCTAAAAAAACAGACAATAATGCACAATACAGCGTTCAAAGTTACTCCATTATTTTGAAATACAAAAATAAATAGTGCTTTTTTTGAGGTTTTATCCCAATATTTAAACATTTCTCCATAATGAATTAAGGGCGAAAGATTTCCTCTTCGCCCTTAATTTATACTCAATATTTCAATGTCTAAATATTATTTTCTATCTCCTAATAATCTTAACAGATATAAGAATAGGTTTATAAAATCCAAATATAGAGTCAATGCACCCAATAGAGATATCTTTTGTACTGCATCCCCATTTCCTTCATACTGCCATAACATTTTTTTAATTTTTTGAGTGTCATAAATAGTAAGTCCAACAAATATAAGCACTCCGGCATAAGTTATTATCCAATACATTGTGCTGCTTGCCAAGAAGATATTAACTATGGTTGCAATAACAAGACCTATAAGCATCATAAACAGGAATCCGCCCAATTTTGAGAGGTCTTTTTTGGTTGAATATCCAATTAAACTCATTACCGCAAATGTTCCTGCTGTTACAAAGAAGGTTGAAGCAATAGACTCTTTTGTATATACCATGAAGATTACAGATAGAGTTGCTCCATTTACAACCGAATACAATATAAAGAGTATCAGCGAGGTAGAGAAATCAAAAGTATGTATCTTTGCACAAAGAATCATAACTAATACAAACTCTGCAATTATCAATCCCCAAAAAAGTACTTGATTTGTTGCAATACTATAAAGCAACTGATCAGATTGAGCTATATATAGGGCAACAATTCCTGTTACGCCTAATGCTATAGACATCCACATATACACGTTCTTCATTAAAGAAGCCACGCCTACCGCCGGTTGAGACGATACCGAATAATAATTATTTTCCATCTTATAATAAATTTGTAAATAAATTTTCTCTAATATTTTACAAAGGTAGTACTTTATCTATTACTAACAAAATTTATAAGAATTAGTTGCAGTCCCAAATAAATATGCAATATCTAAAAATAGGTTGTTGGACGTTGCACCTTACCCATGGTTCTGTTTAATGTCATTCGTAGCAAAGTTATCATATTTTCGCACTGCATTGATAAATACTCAGACTTATCATATATTCTATCCATAAACCAACAGGAAAGTATGTAATTAATCATTATCTCTTTAATGTAATGAAGTACAGAATCTTGCGTGTTTACCCCTAACGTAAGTTTAAATCTAAACTCCGTATCACTCTCTTCGGCAAATTCATCACCAACTGCCGAAAATGGCAAGAGTATATCTCGCAATTTATAAAAGAGCATGCGAAATTTATCGTTACACCAAGGATATTCATCACTACTCAACACTATTTTATCAACCTCTCCATTGTCTTGTCCTTGCGTGGGAGTTATGGCGAGTGCCGAGTATGAAGTTCTACGAGTCAATTCATTCAATATCTCCCCTTTGTTAATTTTTAAATTAATTGAAATCTTTTTCATAATTACCTATTTTACCTTATTTAATAATCAATCTATACTCTATGCATTTTTTATTGCTTGCAATCGATTTAACCCTCTTTTTGCAGCACGTTCTCGTCGATAGTGCTGATACAATATTAGCTTTGCCGTTTGCACACCAAAGAAAAACCTCGATGCCCGACTCTCTGCTAACACCCTATAAAGTGCAGCCCGATAATCTGTTGATGGGTGTCGTGCAATATAATCCACAACTTTTCGAGCCATCTCTTCATACATCTCAATTTTGCATCTGTTTTTACATTTGATCGGTTCATGATCTATAACCTTACGAACATTACGAGCAGCCTCCTCAAAGGTTATGTAATAACGACCCTTTCCGCTATAAATGGTTTTCATTATAAGCTTTTCTCTCGTTACAAAAGGAGCCATATCGCCCAAATCTTTTAACTCCTCTTCAAATGCTCTTACAAAATCATTCTCTTTTTCTGTTT
>JAZONU010000123.1:0-1901 GCA_045654605.1 Candidatus Caccoplasma sp.
CCTTGATTAGCTCGGGTTTAAGGTAGTTGTGTCCACCCGGTTCGCCGGTGCTTATTTTCACTGCCACCTTACCTTCGGGAGCCACACCAAGGGCATTGTATATCTTTACAAGGCCTTCGGCCGATATATCGGTGGTCATATACACTACCGATGCTTGAGGTTCAGCGGTTTTAGCCTCTTCTTGTTTTCCGCTGTTGCCACATCCGGCAATAACGGTTGCTGCCAATACGGCAAAAAAGATGTTTAACTTTTTCATTCTTCTCAATGTTTTATTAATTATTCTTTGTATCTATATGTTGTATGTAAAATTCTGTATTGTAGTATTTTTGTGTTTTATTTATAGCATTTGATGGTGCATATAATAGATTGCAAAGTTACATAAATATTCCCGGTTTTGCCTATTTTATGGCTAATATTTTTATGTACTTATAGTGCGTTTCTTGCCTGTATTTCGGGGTTATATTTGTGCTTGTTTGGTACATAATTGTTACTTGTTTTTAAAGTGCAAAGTTACATATTTATTTTGAATTATTCATATCTTGCAACGTTTTTGCAGAAATTTGTACGATTCACAGAGTAAAAAAGTAAAGTCGGATAACAATTAAATAAACATCTCAAGAATACGTATATCATAAATTCGATTCTTAATGTCATCTATTTTCTTAGATAATAAAATTTAAGCACCTAAACCATCTTGATTCAACTTGCATTCTTCTTCTGTACCGGCATTCACCTTTTAATCTTTCTCCATTTATTTCTATATCATAATATATTTTTATTGGATTTGCTCGAGTAGCAGGCTCTCCACGAATATCAAGATGTGTACCACCGCAAATCCTATTAACAGCTGTATCACCAAAGACAATATGTAATAACTCATTTTTAATTTCTACATTTAATAAATCAGAAGAAGGATGGAAAGTTCTGTACGAAAGACTGTATGGAATTGTATCTCCATCATTGTTTAGAAATATTAAAGAATGTAATACAACAGAAATATATGGACATGGCAGCTCTTTTCCGTAACTCATTTGTGAGATTTGTAAGATGTAATAGGGTTGATGTTTAAACTTATCAGCTGATACATCAAACTCAAAACAAGTTCTGTATGTGTTTTCTTCTGTATAAATTTTTCCTGTATAAATTTTTTCAAATGTTTCATCCTGCTCGTTTAAATAGGGAAATGTAATTCCACAAGACGTAAACATAAAAGAAAACACTAATAGTATTAATATCTTTTTATCTTTCATAATATTAAATTATTGATTTTCTCCATTTACTAAATTATTGATTTCTCTTTGAGCTAATGCTCTTGCTACAGCATATTTAGTTGGTTTATCAGCTTTGTTACTATATGGTTGTTTTCCATTAGGTGAAAACTCGTCATCTAAATTTACCAAAGAGTGAGATCCTTTTTTGGGAGGGGTATTAAATAACTTTTCTGACAACCATCCTAATATTGACAACGTTCCGGTGCGTAATCCTCCATTTGCATTTACAAACTCTCTAAAATTTTTATTTTCCATGATTTCAGAGAATGTAGGAATCTCATTTATATTCATAGAAAGGTCATTTGTCGAAGCATATTGGCTATATAAATCTATATAATTAGAATGAGCATAAAAATCTGCTATAGTATGAAGATTCATGCCTGCTGCAATATAATCACAATTCATGAAATTATTATTATAATCTGCTATAGCATTTTCATACCTTCCTTTTATATTGTCAAATCCACTTAAATTATCAAGATGTATCGAAGAGAAAGGAGCATGTAAAACATCAGAATGTATTCCTGCACCATATATTATTTTGTCTTTTGCGTGCGAATCCAAATTACTACCCAAAAATGCAATTATAACAGTTTCTTTATGCACTCCAATAGGAAATTCCCCATCCGG
>JAZONU010000124.1:0-6187 GCA_045654605.1 Candidatus Caccoplasma sp.
AGATGCGTTGGATATCTACAGGACGTATAGTAAAAGAGTATGAGGATGTAGCATTTTCGTTAAAAGAGGGAGAAATATCAGAGCCCTTTAAAACACAGTTTGGTTGGCATATCGTAAAAGTTATTGAGAAACGAGGAGTGAAACCTTACGATGAAATGAAAAAGGAGATAATGCGTAGAATAGCACGAGAAGATAGAGCTGGAAACGGAAGAGAATCTTTGATTGCTAAACTCAAAACAGAGTATGGATACAATTTCAATGGAGAAAAAATGGCTCAGCTAAAAAAATTAGCAAAGTCAACATCATTGGATACAACATTCCAAAAAACAATTTTATCTGATAATGAGACACTCTTTACTCTTGCAAACAAAAACTATACAGTATCAAACTTTGCAGAGTATTATTCAAATAGTAAAAGAGTGCAAGAGCCAGATTTTGAGAAAGCTATAACAATAAGTGTTGATGATTATATAAACTATGCAATAATAGCATACGAGAATAGTGTTTTAGAGGATAAGTATCCTGATTTCCGAAATCTTTATAATGAGTATCGCGATGGAATGTTACTTTTTGAAATAAGTAATAAGGAGGTATGGGATAAGGCTTCAAAAGATGAAAAGGGACTAAAAAAATATTTCAAAAAGAATCGTCGTCAATACTCTTGGGATGAACCTCGTTTTAAAGGATTTGTGGTTCAATGTAAGGACGATAGCGTAGCAGCATTAGCAGAAGAAATGTTAAAAGGGTTGGATTATAACGAATCTGCAACAAAACTTAATAAGGAGTTAAATACAGGAAGTGAAAGAGTAGTAAAGGTAAAACGTGGACTTTTCTCAAAAGGAGATAATCCTGTAGTTGATTATTATATATTTGGAGCAAAACCATATATTGATGAAAACTTCCCTGTTTCATTTGCAAAAGGAAGAGTATTAAAAAAAGGTCCAGAGAATTATAACGATGTAAAGGGTCAAGTAACATCGGATTATCAACAAAAATTAGAAAAAGATTGGGTAAAAAATCTAAATAAAAAATATAGCGTTGAGATAAATTATGATGTAGTTTCAACAATAGAAACAGAATAAAACGATGAAAAAAACAATAAAATTGATAATTGCAATTCTATTAGCGCCAATAGTTATACAAGCACAAGATAATGTGATTGATGAAGTTGTGTGGGTTGTTGGAGATGAAATAATTTTAAAATCTCAAGTAGAAGAGCAATATCGAAATATGCAATACGAGAGACAAAAAATAGAGGGAGATCCATATTGCTTTATACCCGAGCAAATGGCAATACAAAAACTATTTCTTCATCAAGCAAGTATCGATAGTATCTATGCCGACGAATCTCAGGTAGCTCAAGAAGTTGAACGTCGAGTAAACTATTTTATAGCAAACATAGGCTCAAAAGAGAAAGTAGAAGAGTATTTTAAGAAACCTATGCCTGAGTTAAAAGAACTATTGACCGAGATGGTTCGAGATCAAAGTGTAGTGCAAGAGATGCAACGAACATTAGTTAATGGAATAAAAGTAACACCATCTGAAGTTCGCCGTTATTATGATGATATGCCCAAAGATAGCATTCCTTTTATACCAATGAAAGTAGAGGTGCAAATCTTGAAGCTACATCCATTTATTCCACAAGAGGAGATAGATAATATAAAGTCTCGATTAAGAGATTATACCGAAAGAGTATTAAGTGGAGAAACTGAATTCTCTACACTTGCAATATTATATTCCGAAGATCCTGGTTCTGCCCGTCAAGGAGGAGAGACTGGTTTTGCAGGAAAAGCACAATGGGTAGAACCATTTGCCAATGCAGCTTTCTCATTAAACGATCCCAAGAAGGTTTCTAAAATCGTAGAGACAGAATTTGGATACCATATATTACAATTAATAGAGAAAAAAGGAGATATGGTAAATGTTCGTCATATACTATTAAAACCAAAATTGTCTCAGGTAGAAAAAAATAAATCGTTAGTAAAATTAGATTCGATAAGGGCTGATATAGTAAACGGAGAGTTTACCTTTGAAGAAGCGGTATTGGCATTGTCGCAAGACAAAGATACTCGTAATAGCAATGGATTAATGGTAAATCCGGCAACAGGAAATTCAAGATTTGAAATGTCGGAGTTACCACAAGAGATTGCCAGAGAGGTATCGAAAATGAAAGAAGGAGAGATGTCAAAACCATTTATAATGATGGATCCTAAAATGGGTAGAGAGGTTGCAGTAATAGTGCAATTGAAAAAACGAATTAATGGGCATAAGGCTAATATCTCAGATGACTATCAGCAGATAAAGTCGATAGTTGAAAATTACAAAAAGGGAGAATTCATAGAGGAGTGGATAAAAGAAAAGCAGAAGACAACCTATGTGAAAATAAAAGAGGGTTGGCAAAAATGCGAATTTAAATATGATGGCTGGCAAATAGCTGAATAGGACTATATGCAAAAAAATACCGAAAATAGAAAGAATAAAATAAGCAGAGTAAAAATATTTATTCTGCTTACGTTTATGATTTTTATCTCTGTATGGAGTGGTGCAAAACCAACACCACCACCCATAAAAGCTCCTATTCCTATTGAAAAAACAGAGTTAGAAAAGGCCGCAGAAGATTCATCAAAGGTAGTTCTTGATTATGCAGATTCATTGTTGTTTGACCAAAGAATAAATCCGGATTATCAGATACTAAAAGGTAATGTGCGATTTCACAGAGGGGGAATGTTAATGTTTTGTGATAGTGCATATTTCTATGATAAAACAAACTCAATGGATGCCTTTGGAAACGTAAGAATGGAACAGGGAGATACACTCTTTGCTTTTAGTGATGTAATGTATTATGATGGAATATATGAGGAGGCTCAATTACGACATAATGTAATACTTCAAAATAGAGACGTGATTCTACTGACAGATAGTCTTAATTATGAATTAGGACCAAACGTAGGATACTATTTTACCGGAGGAACAATAATTGATTCTAAAAATGAATTAGAATCGGTATATGGAGAGTATTGTCCAGATACTAAGGATGCAATATTCTATTATAATGTAGTATTAACAGGAGAGAAGTCTAAATTATATTCCGACACTTTAATATATAATACAGCAACACACATAGCCAAAATAGAGAGTCCCACCAAAATAGTATCAGATTCAGGACAGATACTTTCAACAAAAGGGTGGTATAATACAAACAACAATCGTTCGGCACTATACAATCGTTCAGAGGTACAACATAATTCATATCGCCTAATAGGAGATACCATATTTTATGATAGAAATAATGGTTATGGCGATGCTTATAGTTCGGTATTTATGGAAGATACCTTACGAAAGGTAATAATGTTGGGTGATTATGCCTACTATTATGAGAAGAATGATAGTGCAATGGTAACAAAAAATGCATTGATGATGGATTGTTCTCAAAAAGATACACTCTATTTGCATGCCGATACCATAAAAACAATAAAATTACCTGATTTAACTCGTTTAATGAAGGCATATTATAATACAAGATTTTATAGAAATGACATACAAGGAGTCTGTGATTCAATGGTTTTTAACTCAACAGATTCGCTGATAAATATGTATATAAATCCTGTACTATGGAACGCAAATTATCAGTTGTTTGGAGATACCATAAAGATATATCTTAACGATTCAACGATAGATAAGGTGCATATCCCATCATTTGCCTTTGCTGCTCAACAAAAAGATACAGCATTTTTCAATCAAATAACAGGAAAGGATATGGTAAATACATTTCAAGGAGGCAAGATAAAACAGGTTGATGTCTCAGGGAATGTTCAAACCATATTTTATCCACAGGAGGAGGATTCAACCTTTACAGGTTTAAATAATGCTACAAGTGGATTTTTGAAAATGGAGATGGATACAGCTTCAAGCGAGATGGAGAAATTGATAATGTGGCCACAGGTAGATGGCGTGATGACACCTATTTCAAAAATAAAACCAAAAGATTTGTATCTCCCAACATTTAGATGGTACGAAGCTATACGTCCTAAAGATAGATACGACATATTTAGGAAGATTGAAGAAATAACAGACGAGCAACCAAAGAAACGACGAAAATTTTCAACAGAAATAGAGACACAACCAAGATAAATGAGAATAAAACACAAATGGATATAATACAATTACTCCCCGATTCAGTAGCAAATCAAATAGCAGCAGGAGAGGTAATTCAGCGACCTTCATCGGTTGTAAAAGAGTTGGTTGAAAACTCTATCGATGCAGGAGCAACAGAAATAACAATAATCATAAAAGATGCAGGGCGTACCTTAATCCAAGTTATAGACAATGGAAAAGGAATGTCGTGTACTGATGCACGTTTGTCTTTTGAACGACATGCGACATCAAAAATAAAAGCTTCAAATGATCTATTCTCGTTAAACACTATGGGCTTTAGAGGCGAAGCATTAGCTTCAATAGCCGCTATAGCACATGTTGAATTGCGAACCCGACGAGCAGAAGACGAGATTGGAACACAAATAACAGTAGCAGCATCTAAGGTAGAATTACAGGAGCCTGTATCAACGCCTGTAGGTGCAAATTTTAGTGTAAAGGATATATTTTACAATGTTCCTGCACGCCGAAAATTTTTAAAATCAAATCAAGTAGAGTTCAGTAATATATTAACTGAGTTTGAGCGAATTGTTATAGCTAATCCTCAAATATCGTTTACGCTAATTCATAATGGGGTAGAGATGTATAAATTGTTTGCATCAAATCTATTGCAACGAATAGTGTCTCTATTTGGAAAGACTATGAATGTTCAAATGTTGCCAATAAATGTAAAAACAACTTTGGCAACCATAACAGGATTTGTAGGTAAACCAGAAAATGCTCGAAAACGAGGTGCTCAACAATTCTTTTTTGTAAACGGGCGTTATATGCGACACCCATATTTCCATAAGGCTGTAATAAATGCCTATGAGGATATAATACCGATGGGTGAGATGCCAAATTACTTTATAAAGTTCGAAGTTGAGCCATCAACAATAGACGTAAACATACATCCTACTAAAACAGAGATAAAGTTTGAAAATGAACAGCATATATGGCCTATTCTTTCGTCTGCAGTAAAAGAAGCATTGGGAAAATTTAGTGCAGTGCCATCAATCGACTTTGATACAGAGGATGCTCCTGAAATACCAATTTATAATCCCAATATGCAAGTTCGTCAACCACAAGTAACATATACACCTGGGTACAATCCATTTAATTATGGTAAAGAGGGGGTAAGTAAAGTGACAAAAGATTGGCAGAAATTGTACTCTGATTTCGAGACATCGTCAAAGCTAAACGATGAAACAATATTGTCGGTTGAGGATGAATTAATACCTGTATCGGCTGACAAAACAGAAGAAGAAACAGAGGTGGGTTTGATTCCGGTAGAGAGATCCGTATCAGTAGGAACTTATATGCAGATAAAAGGACGTTATATAGTAACATCTATTAAATCAGGAATGGTTTTGGTTGATCAGCATAGGGCTCATACTCGTGTACTATACGAGAAATATATAGCAAATATTGAGAAGAATACGCAACCGGTACAAAAGATTTTATTTCCTGAAATAATACAACTATCTCCTGCTCAAACTGAAATTATGACAGCAATCGAGAGTGAACTTTCAGCAGTAGGATTTGAAATTTCAAATCTTGGTGGAGGGTCGTTTTCGGTAACAGGAGTACCAGAGGGGAGTGAAGGTTTGAATTATCAAGAGATGTTACATAAATTTATTGATATAGCGACAGAAACCGGAACAACATATACAACACTATTTAAAAGAAAGATGTCTCAAACTCTTGCAGAGAGTGCTGCTATCCCATACGGACAGGTATTAACACATGAGGAGATGGATTTTCTTACACAAGAACTCTTTAAATTGTCAGAAGCAAATTATACTCCTGACGGAAAACCAACACTTACTTGCTTTACCAACGATGAGTTGGATAAGAGGTTTAAATAGAATATGAAAATTACGTATCATTATATATAAAACTATCTATTAATAGATAGATAACAAAAACAAAAACTCCATTGTAAATCATACAACGGAGTTTTTTATGCAATAGACTTTGTTTTTTATTTTTCTGCTTCGGGGGCAATAAGTTTATAACCCTTACCATGAATATTGATAATCTCAATTTGAGGATC
>JAZONU010000125.1:0-2829 GCA_045654605.1 Candidatus Caccoplasma sp.
TTACCGCTATCATTATCAATACTCCGGTGCTTATCATAAGCATTTGTATCACCTGAAATATTCCTTTCAATGATCGGTCTTTAAATTTATCACTTTTAGTTATAATATCAAATGCAAATGTTATGACTCCCGACAATGTTCGCATAACCTCCGCAATTATATAGAGGACACTCAATTTTGAAAAAAATTTGTATGCAAACATATCTTGTGGTAGCACTGCTGGTAACATCAGATAGACAACAACTGCCGGTACTATGTTTGAAACTCGGTTGGGCAGTTTTCTCTCAAAGAGTTTATCATCCCACTCTGCTTTTGATTTTAGTGCTAATTTTCGCAATGGAGTTGATATTATCCATCGACAAAGATAGGTACTTGAAATAGATATGGCTATTACAAATATTCCTAATATTATTCGAGATATTAAATCTATTTTATCAGGTGTTAAATCGTATCCCGATAATTGTTCTTGTATAAATTCTAATAAGTTTAATCCCATATTCTAATTTTCCTATTTTTGGATTTCTGACAATTTAAACATCTGCTCCATCATTTGCCATTTTTCTGTTGATGATGCTCCTTCCGGTGCTTTTTGAAATGCTCCTACAAATGCTTCCCACTCATCTTGTCCTGGCATTTGAGCTAATTTTCCAAAAGCCTCATCCCAATTGAAGTCCATTGGTGTCTCAACTATCATAAACAAACGTGTTCCTAATATGTATATCTCCATGTCTATTATCCCAATAGATCGTAAACCTTCAGGTACTATATCCCAAATATGCTCAGATTGATGATACTTTCGATATTCTGCAATCTTCTCTGCATCGTTTACTAAATCTAATGTTTGACAAAATCTTTTTGTCTGTTTATGGTTGTTTATTTCGATATATCCTTGCTTTTTCATACTATATCTGTTTATTTGTTTACAAAATTACCACTTTATTTTAAGATATGGGCATATTGTAAGCATAATATGCCATATAGAGTACCAACACTCCAACTATTCCATAAAAAATTCTGGCACCTTTTTTACCAAAAAGTTTTACGAACAACTTTCCGTTTTCACTTGTAAAAAACCACTTGAAATTAAATATGGCTGCCGATATTGATAATGCTCCCAATATCGCAAACATAATTGCGGCTATAACATTTAACATTGTTATTATATAGGTTTACAAACTACTCTTCGAACTGAATTTTCTATCTCCTCTATTGTTACAACTACGGTTTCGGGAGGTAATAGCTCCTCTACTTTTTCACTCCACTCCATAAAACATAATGCTCCACTATAAAAATAGTCTTCATATCCAAGGTCATAAACCTCCTCTATTTTGTTTATACGGTAAAAATCAAAATGATATACCAACTCTCCTGTTGTGTCGGAACGGTACTCGTTTACAATTGCAAAAGTTGGACTATTTACTCCTTCACTTATTCCCAACTCTTCGCATATTGCTTTTATAAATGTTGTTTTGCCTGCTCCCATCTTTCCATAAAAGGCAAATACTGTTGCATCTCCTATGTTCCTAATAAATTGTCGTGCAACCTCATTTATTTTATCTAATGATGGTATCTCTAATGTTATGTTCATCGCTTCCTATTTTTTTGTCAAAGTTACTAATGGTATTATGATCTACTCCATAGATATTCCTCCATGATGGAATGTATCTTTATAATATCCCACATAGTGGTTATAATTATTTGGATATGCAAAGAAATCGTTGTCAGTGGCAAATATATATGTTGAACTAATATTTAATGCAGGCAATCCAAACTTTTCAGGATTTTTTATCTCATACACCTGTTTAGGATTGTATCCTAACATCTTTCCTACTTTATATCGCAAATTGGTATTCGTATTCTTATCCCCTACCACTTTTATAGGATTATCAACATATATGGTTCCATGATCTGTTGTTAAGACTATCTTGTAGCCCATATCTGCCATTTTTTTAAGTAACTCTAATGTTGGTGAGTACTTAAACCACGACTCCGTTAATGATCGGTATGCTGCTCCGGTTGATGCTAATTCTCTTATCATCTTCGACTCGGTACGTGCATGAGATAACATATCTATAAAGTTTATCACACAAACATTTAATTGATTATTTTTTAGATTTGATATCTTTTGTAATACCTTCTCGGCATACGACGACTCATTTATTTTTGTGTACGAAAAGCTATATTTCTTTCTGTATCTATCTATTTGTGTCTGTATCAATGGTGATTCATTTAAGTTTTTACCCTCATCTTCATCCTCATCAACCCATAAATCGGGAAACATTTTTGCAATCTTATCGGGCATTAATCCCGAGAAAATTGCATTACGAGAGTATTGTGTTGCTGTGGGTAATATACTATAATAGACCTCTTCTTCGGCGTAGAAATAGTCATTTAGTAATGGTTTTATGGTTTTCCATTGATCGAGTCTGAAATTATCTATTACGACAAAAAATATCTTCTCTCCATTATCTAAAGCCGGGAATAACTTTGTTTTGAATATCTCATTACTCATCAACGGATGAGTGTCAGTGGTTACCCAATCTTCATAGTTTTTCTTTACGAACTTTACAAATGCAGCATTTGCCTCTCGTTTTTGCATCTCCAACATAGGCAATAACTCACTTGCTGATTGCTGTAATTCCAATTCCCAATACACCAAGCGTTTATACACTTCCTCCCAATCTTCAGAGCTTCTTGCTTCTCCTATCTGCATAGATATTTTAGAGAACTCTTGTTGATAAGAGTGGGTTGCTTTTTCTTGTATTATCTCTCTGCGATTGAGATTCTTTTTTATTGTAAGGAGTATTTGATTTGGGTTCACTGGTTTTA
>JAZONU010000126.1:0-1292 GCA_045654605.1 Candidatus Caccoplasma sp.
GTATTAATTCTCTAAAAGTTGGCAATTCAATGCCTTCTGTATCGAGAATTATATTACCTTTAATGTTCTTGAATATTATATCT
Organism: Candidatus Caccoplasma sp.; assembly: GCA_045654605.1. Taxonomy (GTDB): domain Bacteria; phylum Bacteroidota; class Bacteroidia; order Bacteroidales; family G3-4614; genus Caccoplasma_A. Next base: position 84 of record JAZONU010000126.1, read on the forward strand.
AATGGGCGTGTTGCACAATTATCGTATAAAAAAGAATATCGATATGTTGCATTTTCGGGCAACATGTTAATCTGCAATGCCTCAAAAAGGTTGAGAGCCTCTTCATTTGTCAGATTTATTGGCAACTCTCTTACACTACTGCCTCTTATGGCATACATAGTCAAAAAGTCGTGATAGTGCATAAGGCCTATCATATAATCTGTTTCGCCTTTTACAAAACGATACTCAAAATTGGGATCTTCAAACGAAAATAATCCATAATGATATACTCCATCAAATTTTTTCGATGGAATCTGTATTCTTATTCCCGTATGTCCAAACTTCTCGTATATCTGGTTACCCGGAGATACCGTTAATAATGATACGGAGATTTTCCCCTTATAGGTTGTCTCCGTATCAATTTGTGATGCCTTTGCTGTAGTTGTACTTAATAATAGAACTACAAGAAGAGCATTTATGATTTTTTGCATATTTCTCTTGTCATTACGACGCTTTAATAGCGTTCTTTCTATTATCAACTCCTGATGGTCGTTGATATGGTTTAAGTTCAAAATCAGCCATTACAGCAATTATATGGTCCATAACATCTGATGCAAAGTTCTCATAATATACCCAATCTTTATTTGCACTAAAGAAGTATATTTCAAATGGCAATCCCTCTGACGATGGTTGTAAATAACGTGTCATTTTTGTTGCATTTTTTGCGGTGTCAGAGTTTTTCCTTATATAATCCTCTACATATACCCTAAACAGTTTTATGTTGGTTATATCTCCCCTCTCTATATCTTTTGCCGAACGGTTAGCTATATACTTTTCTATTACAGGATATTTCTTTGATAGATTTGCTATCAACTCCTCTCTTGCAAATTCAATACAATACATATCCAACTCTATGGCAGTTTTTATTCTTCGACCTTCAGATTCACTCATTCCTCTCCAATTCTGAAATGAGTCGTTTATTAGAGTTAGTGGGGGTATTGTGGTTATTGTATTGTCAAAATTACGAACCTTCACGGTATTGAGTGTTACCTCAATTACGTCTCCGTCAACATTTTTTCCAGGTACGGTAATCCAATCTCCAGGACGCAACATATCGTTGTACGAGAGTTGTATTCCTGCGATAAGACCCATGAATGAGTCTTTGAAGATTAATGTCAAGATTGCTGCTGATGCTCCCAATCCGGCAATTAATGCTCCCACAGATTGTTC
>JAZONU010000127.1:0-1949 GCA_045654605.1 Candidatus Caccoplasma sp.
CTATTAACAATACTTTCAGTCTTAACAATCGGACAAATTTTTAAAATACCACCCAATACCAGCATATTAAAAGCTCTGGCGTTACCCATCTCTATGGCCTTGTCCATTGCATCAATACGGTAAATGTTAATATCCTTACGAGTAGGAGTGTGGCGTATTCCGTAGCTATCGTATATGATTGTACCACCGGGCTTTACGTCATTCTCAAATCTGTCAAGCGAAGGTTGGTTTAAGACTACTACTACATCGTAAGAGTTTAATACGGGAGAGCTAATGCGATTATCACTCAAAATTACTGTTACATTTGCTGTTCCTCCACGTTGCTCTGGTCCGTATGAAGGCATCCAAGTAACCTCTTTACCCTCAATTAATCCTGCGTGAGCCAATATCTTTCCTAATGAAAGAATTCCTTGACCACCAAATCCTGCAACTATTATCTCTTTTTCCATTTTACTTCTCTATAACAGTGTTTTTAATATCTCCGAGAGGGTATTTTGCAAACATATTTTCCTCCATCCACTTGTTAGCCTCATCTGGAGTCATTTTCCACCCCGCGTTACAAGTTGAAACAACCTCTACCAACGAAGTTCCTTTTTTTGCCATTGAGTTCTCAATTGCTTTTTTAATAGCAGTTTTGGTCTTTCTGATGGCAGCTGCATTATGAACACTTTGGCGAGTAATGTAACAAGTACCATCTAATTGAGCTAAAATGTTACTTATCTTTAAGGGGAATCCGTTTAACTCAGCTGTACGTCCATAGGGACATGTTGAGGTTTTCATTCCCAATAGAGTAGTGGGGGCCATTTGACCACCTGTCATTCCATAAATACCATTATTTATGAATATAATAACAATGTTCTCTCCTCTATTGCAAGCGTGAATTGTTTCGGCAGTACCTATTGCAGCCAAATCTCCATCACCTTGATAGGTGAATACAAATTTGTCAGGATTTAGACGTTTTATTGCAGTTGCTACAGCAGGTGCTCTTCCGTGTGCAGCTTCAATCCAATCAATATCCAAATAGTTGTATGCAAAAACAGCACAACCAACAGGAGCAATACCTATTGTTTTCTCTTCCAACCCCATCTCATCTACAAGTTCTGCCACAATTTTGTGAACAACGCCATGACTACAACCAGGGCAGTAGTGCATTGGATTATCGTTCATCAAACGAGGTTTCTCATATACGATATTCTCGGGTTTTATAATATCTTTTATATCCATTATTTTATATACTCTTTCTTAATTACCTCTAATATTTCGTCTGGAGTTGGAACAATACCTCCCAAACGTCCATAGAATTTAACATCAATAGCACCATTTACTGCCAAACGAATATCCTCAACCATTTGTCCTGCATTCAACTCAATTGAGATAATACCTTTTACTTTCTTTGCATATTCTGCAATGATATCAGACGGGAATGGCCATAAAGTAATTGGGCGAAGAAGTCCAACTTTAATGCCTTCTGCACGAGCTAACTCTTGTGCTTTTAAACAAATTCTGGCAATAGAACCAAATGCAACAATTATGTAGTCAGCATCGTCGCAATCAATAGTTTCATATCTTACTTCATTTTTCTCAATTTCTCTGTATTTAGCCTGAAAACGAAAATTGTTATCCTCCATTACTGCAGGAGAAAGTTCAAGTGATGTAAGAATATTTGGTTTTCTGCCTTTTGGTTTACCTTGCAATGCCCAAGGACATTGAGTGCGAATTTCCTCCTCTGTTCTGCGAGGACGTATAGGGGGAAGAATAACCTTTTCCATCATTTGACCAATTATACCGTCTGCAAGAATAATAGCAGGGTTTCTATATTTAAACGCAAGATCAAAACCTAAATATACAAAGTCTGCCATCTCTTGAACGCTTGATGGAGCAAGAGCTATAAGTTTATAGTCGCCATGTCCGCCACCTTTAACTGCCTGAAAATAGTCTGCTTGTGAAGG
>JAZONU010000128.1:0-8503 GCA_045654605.1 Candidatus Caccoplasma sp.
GACAAGTGTTTTGTTTCACTATCGTGTTTAAAACGTATTATACCCAATAGATAGAATCCTAACAATGTAAATATTACTATCCATATTGAAATGAAGAGTTCTCTGGGCAATATACCCCATCCATAAGCCAAATCGGCTACAGATAAAAATTTCAATGCCAATGCCAACTCCAAAAATGCCAATACCACCTTTACACTATTAAGCCATCCCCCTGATTTAGGTAAAGATTTTATTATTGTGGGAAATATCGCGAATAACACAAATGGTATTGCCAAAGCTAATGCAAAGGCAAACATTCCTACAGCCGGACCTATTGTAAGACCCATTGATGCTGCCTCTACCAATAGAGTACCTATTATAGGTCCTGTACAAGAGAAGGATACCAACACCAATGTAAATGCCATAAGCAATATACTTATAAACCCTGTTGTTGCATCAGCCTTCGCATCAAGTTTTGTTGTCCACGATGCAGGAAGCGTCAAATCAAAAGCTCCAAAGAATGATGCAGCAAATATTATCATAAGTAGGAAGAAGAAGATATTGAACCACGCATTTGTTGAGAGGTCATTCAATGCACTTGCACCAAATATGGTTGTTACCAACAATCCTAAAAGTAGATATATTATTATTATTGATAGTCCGTACATTAGAGCCCTTTTTATCGCTTTTTTACGACTACCACTATGCTTTAAGAAGAAGCTTACGGTCATGGGAATCATAGGCCAAACGCAGGGCGTTAAGAGAGCCAACAAGCCTCCAAGAAAACTTGTAATAAATATATAGAGGATTGTATTCTTTTCCGGATTATCATCCATATCCTCCAACTCTTTAATTACCGGAGTCCAATTATCAGTGTTAGTGGATTCAACTCTTTTCTCTGCAACAACTACTTTTTCCTTCTCTACGCTTCTACTTTGCAATGATGTAAACTCAAAATTTTGAATTGTAGGCGTAAGACAGGTTTTGTTATTGCACCCCATAAATTTAATTTCACCCTCAATCTTATAGTTGGGCGAGAGAAGGTTGAATTTTTGAGAGAAGGTTACCTCTCCTTCAAATATCCCAAGTACCATTGAGAAGAGTTCTACATACTCTTCTGTTGCTTTTACATCAGCAACCAATTCCCCAACGGGTTTAACCCCTTCAAGAGTTATATAATTCACCTCAGTTGCTAATGGCCCATCTTCTGGCAAAACGTTTGAATAGAGATGCCATCCCTCTTCAATAGTTGCCTTAAAACGCACCTCTAAACTACTCTCCGATATTTTATGCTCGGTTATACTCCATTTTATAGGTTCCAATATTTGTGCGGACAAAGGCAATGTTATGAGCAAAAAAAGTAAAATTATCTTTGTCTTCATAAGTATCTTGTTTTATTGTTTTTTGCGAAGATAATAATTTTACCATTATTTTGTTAATTGATTTGTATATTTTAACTAAAAAAGCATATCATTGCATATTTACACAACAAAAGAGATATTCAACATGTTGCGTTGCAATATCTCTTTTATATTGATTATTAGATTTGTAAAATACTAAAATACCGGACGAATAGTTCTTCCTATATAACGCGAATAGCTGTTTGTATAAACTTCACTATTTTGCCATAATAAAATAGTAGCAATCATACCTTCATCACAAACAAAGAAATAGGCATATTGAGAATTCTCTGTATTGAGTGAACTTAACCAATAGGTACCTAAAACACCAACTTTAGCAAACCCGTTCTCATCACAGCTTCCTGTATCTGGGAAGAAAATAGAGTTACCATTTATCTTACTTACAAATCTATACCCAGATACTTCACCATAAGACCCTGCATCGTATGTACAGTTGTCCATCAATTCTTGGAACTCCTCCAATGTAGGCATTCGCCAACTACCACCCCAATTCACACTTGCAGCATCGGCATACGGGGGCAATGTAGAAGGATTAGAATGGTATCTATAATTATCTTCTGAAAAATTGTTTTTGGGTGATATTTCGCCCCAAGCAAAATAATCGCCATTTCCTTTAAAAGAATCTGCACCTACATTACATGTTGCCCATTTGACTGACAACCCCATATCAACATATTCATGCCCGTTATAATAGGTTTGTGCTTTTAGTACAAAAGAAACACAGACCAATATCACTATCAATATTAGTTTTCTCATAACTTTATTTTTTAATGATATTAACTTTAAATTAAAGCATATCTCAAAGATACAAAAATTTTATTCTATAAAACAATAACATATTTATATTCAACGAGCGAATGTTCGTTAACTAACAACTGAGATTAAACGTGGCGTTTAATTTCTACTCGCACACCGGGCGGACTGATCGCCCGTAGTAACGGTAGTTGCCGTCCCAGCTTACGTAACCCGAATTGAAGTCCAAGAGGTAGGCGTCGTAGCTGTAGCTCGAGCTGAGCGAACTTGACCAACAGTAGCCGCCGCCTGCCCTGCTGAGATCGTCGTTGCCGCGATAGCCCGCAGCAGGAAGAAATATGGAGTTACCGTTCTTTACGCTTGTTACTTTATATCCTTCTACCCCATTAAGTGTTGTCCATTCCCAAGTGCAGTTATTTTTATCTCTTAATTCATCTTGCTCTTCTTTTGTTGGCATTCGCCATTTGCCACCCCAATTTACGTGGGCTGCATCGTCTGATAGTTCAAGTGTGGTTTTATTATCTACTTTGCCATTTTTTGACTTTGTGCAGTATTTGGTCAGTGAATATTTATCGCCATTACAATACTTGTAGGTACTCCAAGAATAATCTTCTTTTGGCTCAGTTTCGCCCCATGCGAAGTAATCGCCATACTCTTCAGGAGAGTTTGCCCCTACATTGCAGGTTGCCCATTTTATACCACTGGGTAAGCCTAAATCGACATACTCGTGTCCATTTTCAGTATTGCTTTTTCCCTTTGTACATGAAGCAAAGGTTAGTAAAAACATTGCTAAAAGTATGCTTATGATGCTTAAATATTTTTTATGATGTTTCATAATGATTTTATTTTATGGTTTAATGTTTTTATTGGAGTTATTTGTCTAATTTGTCTTTATTGGTGTATGTCGGACACAGCATGCTGTGTCCCTACTTTCTTACAAAGAAAAGTTAAATTTTTTAAACAAGCAACAACCACGCAAAAGATTGGTACAATAAAAAATGAGGAGTTAAGATGTATTAATTCATAATTAATAAACAATAGAGTTAATGAATCGTAATTATTTAAAACAATAAAGATTGCAACACGTGTTGCAATCTTTATATGCAGTAGTTGTTATTCTATAAACTAACAGCTAATAACTAACAACTGAACTATCCTCCGAAATCGTCGAACATCAACATTTCACGAGGTACTCCAAGATCCCAAAGCATTTTCTTAACTGCATTAGCCATAGGACCGGGACCACACATGTAGTACTCAATATCCTCCGGTGCCTCATGTGTTTTAAGATAGTTATCATAGATTACTTGGTGGATAAATCCTGTGTAACCTGTCCAATTATCCTCTGGTTGTGGATCAGACAATGCAATATGGAATGAGAAGTTAGGGAATTCACGTTCTATTGCACGGAAATCTTCTTCATAGAATATCTCACGGCGAGAACGTGCTCCGTACCAGTATGAAATCTTACGATCTGTTGTTTTCAATGTGTGGAATAGGTGTAACAAGTGTGAACGCAATGGAGCCATACCTGCACCACCACCAATATACAACATTTCACGTTTTGTATCAAGGATGTGGAAGTCTCCGTAAGGTCCTGAAACTGTAACTTTATCTCCTGGTTTACGAGAGAAGATGTATGAAGAACAGATACCCGGGTTAATTCCTGCTGCCCATGTTCCAGTTGAACGATCAAATGGAGGAGTAGCAATACGGATATTCAACATAACGATGTTTCCTTCTGCCGGGTGGTTAGCCATTGAGTATGCACGGTATGTCTCTTCGTTGTTTTTAGAAACAAGTCCCCACATTTTGAATTTGTCCCACTCATCACGGAATTTCTCATCAATATCCATATCGGCGAAGTTTGCCTCATATTTAGGAACGTCAATTTGAATGTAGCTTCCTGATTTAAAATCAAGTATCTCTCCTTCGGGAAGTTTAACAACAAACTCTTTAATAAATGAAGCCACGTTGTTGTTTGAAACAACCTCGCACTCCCATTTCTTAATTCCAAGAACCTCTTGAGGTATTTTTACCTCCATATCGTTTTTAACTTTTACTTGACAAGCCAAACGATAGTTCTCTTTTATTTGTTTGCGATTGAAGAATCCTACCTCCGTTGGAAGTATTTCACCTCCACCCTCTTCTACTTGACATTTACACATACCGCAGTTTCCTTGTCCACCACAAGCAGATGGCAAGAATACTTTGTCCTCTGCCATTACATTAAGTAGCGATGAACCTGCTGATGCAACTATTTTTCTCTCGGAATTTATATTTACTGTTACATCTCCTGATTGCACCAACTTTGCTTTGGCTACTAACAAAATTGCAACCAACAAAAGGATGATTATCAAGAATATTATAACAGCAGAAAAAATTGTCAACTCCATATATATAATATTTTATTCGTTCGTTATTAAAGTTTTATTCCCAAGAAGCTCATAAACGCTATACCCATAAGTCCTGTTACGATAAAGGTTATACCTATTCCGCGAAGGGGTGCGGGTATGTTTGAATATGCAAGTTTTTCGCGTATAGCTGCAATTCCAACGATTGCTAACAACCAGCCTATTCCAGAGCCCAATCCAAATACTGTTGCCTCTCCTACATTCACAAACTCGCGTTGTTGCATAAACAATGCACCTCCTAATATTGCACAGTTTACTGCAATAAGTGGCAAGAATATACCAAGTTGATTATAAAGCGATGGTGAGTATTTCTCGATAATCATCTCCAATAATTGTACAATTGATGCAATTACAGCAATAAAGAGAATCAATGACAAGAAGCTCAAATCAACATCTGCATATTCTTTAATTTCAAGCCATTGCAAGGCTCCTGCTTTTAAGATATAGTTTTCAAGCAAGTAGTTTACGGGAAGGGTAATGGTAAGCACAAAGGTTACTGCTATACCTAATCCCATCGAGGTTTTTACATTCTTCGATACCGCCAAATACGAACACATTCCTAAGAAGTAGGCGAATACCATATTGTCTATAAAGATAGACTTTACAAAGAGATTCAGGGTTTCCATTTTACTTAATCTTTATGCTTTTATTTTTCTTGTAAATCTTTATTAATTGAACGATGTACCCAAATTATACATCCTGCTACTATCAATGCCATAGGAGGGAGAATCATCAATCCGTTATTTTCATAACCCCACTCATATACTTTATCGGGGATTACTTGATAGCCGAATAGTGTTCCCGAACCTAATAGCTCGCGAAAGAATGCTATAATAATCAATACCAAGCCATATCCAAGTCCATTTCCTACTCCATCCAAGAATGATTGCCATGGTCCGTTACCCATAGCAAATGCCTCTAAACGTCCCATTAGGATACAGTTTGTAATAATCAATCCAATGAATACCGACAATTGTTTACTTACATCGTAAACGTATGCTTTAAGCACTTGATCAACAATAATAACCAGTGCCGCTACAACTACCAATTGAACGATAATACGGATACTATTTGGTATTGTATTACGCAACAACGATATTATGACATTTGCAAATGCGACAACTGCTGTTACAGATATTGCCATTACAAATGCAGGTTCCAATTTTGCTGTTACAGCAAGAGCCGAACAGATACCAAGTACCTGTATTAATACAGGGTTATTTTTTGATAATGGACCTAACAAGGTCTCGCGTGTCTTTTTTGATAACATATTCTTATTCCCCCTGATTATTTTAATGATTCAAAGTATTTTTGATATGGTTTTAATGAATTATCTATCATCGCTGCCACACCTTGACTTGTTATTGTTCCTCCTGTTATAGCATTTACATAGTCTGCTCCATCGAGAGGTTTTTGTCCTGCTTTCATTACAGTAATTGGCTTAAATTCTCCCTCTTTGAAGAAGTTTTTCCCTACAAATTGCTTATAGAAGTTAGGCTTGTCTATCTCCGCTCCTAATCCTGGAGTCTCTCCTTGGTGAGCAAAGTATGCACCATAAACTGTGCTTCCATTTGCATCTAATGCTATATATCCCCATATTGGACCCCATAGTCCTGCTCCATACATTGGAATAATGTATTTTTTGCTACCATCTGCAAGTGTTGCTATAAATACGGGTAATTTTCGTTCTGCTTCGTTTTTTTTAACCTCTGCAGCAATTTTTACTTTAAACGGATCCTCTTTACCTTTTACCTCATTACCATCTACATCAATCAATATTGAAGATGTAATATATTTTTTATACTTTTCTTGTGCATCATCTGCTGTTGATTCAATCTTAATTGATGCCAAGATTTGTTTCATTTTATCAATATCAACATTCTCTTGTTGCTTATCTTTTAAACTCATAGCTGTAAAAGCTAAAACAGCAGCTACCACAGCAACCATTACAGATGCATATATGACTGTATATACGTTTGATTGCTTATTCATTATACGGTTCCTCCTTTCTCTGCACGTTTTAAACGACGTTTAATGTTACTTCCAACAACAAAGTAGTCAATCAATGGGGCAAAGACATTCATTAGCAATACTGCCAACATTGCACCTTCGGGATAACCATTGTTATATAGACGTATTACTATAGTTATCGCTCCAATTAAGAATCCATAAATGTATTTTCCCACATTAGTTCTTGCTCCTGTTACCGGGTCTGTTGCCATAAAGACTGCAGCAAATGCAAATCCTCCTAAACATATATGATCAATTGGAGATAAGAACGAACCCGGATAAGTTGAAGTAGCAAATGCGTTTGCTAATAGAGCCATTGAAATTCCTCCTGCAAACACTGATAACATAATTCTCCAACTTGCGATTCCTGTAAACAACAATATTGCAGCTCCTATAAGGATTGCAAGAGTAGAAGTCTCTCCTATTGACCCAGGTATCAATCCCAAGAACATATCCCATGTTGAAATAGGTTCTCCCACTGTTGTTGTCAAGGTTATATTCTCGGTTGTTTGAGTAGCTAATTGTCCAAGAGGTGTTGCTCCTGAAAATCCTTCTACTACCTCACCTGCTCCCATTCCAAATGTATCTGTTGTGCGGACAAATACGCTATCTCCCGACATCTTTGATGGATATGCAAAGAATAGGAACGCACGAGTAATTAGTGCAACGTTGAATATATTCATACCTGTTCCACCAAATATCTCTTTTGCAAATATTACAGCAAAAGCAGTTGCTACTCCAATCATCCACAATGGTGTGTCAATAGGAACAATCATCGGAATCAACATTCCTGACACCAAGAATCCCTCTTGTATCTCATGTCCACGAATTTGTGCCGATATAAACTCTATTCCCAATCCAACTGCATACGATACTACAATTTTAGGCAATACAGCCAAGAATCCGTATATGAAAGTTGTAAAGAAACTTTCAGTGGCACCAATTGCCAAGTAGTGTTGATATCCGACATTATACATACCAAACAAAAGTGCTGGTATTAATGCCAAAATAACAACTGTCATTGTTCTTTTGCTATCGATAGAGTCGTGAATGTGTACTCCCGATTTTGATGTTGTGTTGGGAACAAATAGAAATGTTTCAAACCCTTCGAATACCGAACGTAATTTTGCAAATTTTCCGCCTGGCTCAAAATTAGGTTTAATCTTGTCGATATATTTTCTTAATTTCTCCATACTATGCAAATAATATTCCTTATTAGTTCATCTCTTTCATTAAGGCATCCAATCCGTTACGAATTATTTCTTGCAATGGAAGTTTTGATGTATCAACAAACTCACATAGTGCAAAATCCTCAGGAGCCACCTCATAAATACCAAGGTTCTCCATTTTATCGATATCGAATGCTATTACTGCTTTTATCAAGAACTCGGGATATATATCCATTGGGAATACGCTATCGTACTCACCTGACATGATAATACCTCTCTCTCCACCACGCAAACGTGCGTCGATGTTGTATTTTTTGTTCTTGCCAAACAACCAAGAACCGAATGTGCGGCTTACACTGAATTTTCCGCATCCCGGAGTTGCCCATCCTACAAACTCATTGCAATCGTCTCCCTCGGGGATGATTGTTACTTGTGATGAGTATGCACGAAGGTAATCGTCTGCCGAAACTTTAGTTCCTGTCAATACGTTACCGCTTATTATACGTTGATTGTGATCTGCTTTTTTAATCTGCCCTGTGATTATGGAAGCAATTGGTGCTCCAACCACTGTTTTTATATATTGCGGAGCCTCAACCTCAGAACCTGCAAGAGTTATTGTACGAGTAAAATCAAGTTTACCTGTAGTGAACAAACGTCCAATTAAAAGCAAATCAAATGCAGAGATTGTCCAAACAACTTCTCCTTTGTTTACCGGAGCTATATTTGCTATTTGCACACCAACGTTTCCTGCCGGGTG
>JAZONU010000129.1:0-2959 GCA_045654605.1 Candidatus Caccoplasma sp.
ATTAGATTTAAGGTTAAATTAAAATGGCAGACGTTGTGAAACGTCTGCCATTGGTTTTATAAGAGATAGTGAGGTTATTCAAAGTTCTTATGGAACTCAATAACAGCCTCAATACCTTTTCTGAAAATATCCAATCTGAAATTTTCGTTAGGAGAGTGAATAGCATCGCTCTCTAAGCCAAATCCCATAAGAACAGTTTTAATGCCTAAAATTTTCTCGAAGTCGCTAATGATAGGTATGCTACCACCTCGGCGAACAGCAAGAGGTTTCTTTCCAAATGCTTTTTCAAAACCCTTTTCTGCTGCTTTATAAGCAGGAAGAGTGATAGGGCAAACATAACCCTCACCTCCATGCGAAGGAGTAACCTTAACCTCTACGCAGTCAGGAGCAATAGATGTGAAGTACTCTTCAAACATCTTTGAAATTTTGTTATGCTCTTGGTGGGCAACCAATCTGCATGATACCTTAGCATAAGCCTTTGAAGGAAGCACTGTTTTACTGCCCTCTTGAGTGTAACCACCCCAAATACCGCACACATCAAACGAAGGACGGCAACTGTTGCGTTCAAGAGTAGCATAACCTTTCTCTCCGCGTAGAGCTTTAACACCAATAGCTTTCATATAGTTCTCTTCATTAAAAGGAATTGAAGCAATCATATCTCGTTCCTCTTTTGAAAGATCCTCAACATCATCATAGAAACCGGGGATGGTAATTCTTCCATTCTCGTCGGTCATCTTGGCAATCATTTCGCAAAGCACATTAATAGGGTTTGCCACTGCACCACCAAAGTGCCCTGAGTGTAAATCTCTGTTGGGTCCCGTAACCTCAACTTGCCAATAAGCCAAGCCTCTTAAACCGGTAGTTAGAGATGGCAATTCAGCACTCAACATACTTGTGTCAGAAACCAGAATAACATCCGCTTTCAAAAGCTCTTTGTGCTCTTTCAAAAAAGCATTGAGGCTGGGAGAACCAATCTCTTCTTCACCCTCAAAAATAAATTTTATGTTATTTTTAAGCAGATTATTTTTAACAACATACTCAAAAGCCTTTACCTGAATCATTGCCTGACCTTTATCGTCATCAGCACCACGAGCCCAAATTCTATCATCCTTTACAATAGGCTCAAAAGGGTTAGAATTCCAAAGTTCCAATGGTTCAGCAGGCATAACATCGTAGTGAGAGTATATAAGAACAGTCTTGGCATTGGTATCTACTATTTTCTCTGCATAAACAAGCGGATTACCGGCCGAAGGCATAATCTCTGCTTTGTCTGCACCTGCTTCCAATATTAGAGTTTTCCATCTTTCGGCACAAGCTAACATATCTGCTTTATGTTCCGATTTAGCACTGATGCTTGGAATACGAATAAGAGAGAAAAGTTCCTCTAAAAACCTTTCTTCATTCTCCTCAATATATTTTTTTACCTCCATAATAAAAGAATAATATTAGTTTCAAATTAATACTTTGTAAAGATACGAATAAACGAGCGACAAATAAGAAGCTTGCTTCATTATTTTTCACAGCGAGTGGAAGTATCTTCAGCGTTTACGCCAAAGATACGAATATGCAAGCAAAATAATATCAAATTTACTTGAATATTTTTTTGAGTGTGCGAGAGTATTATCTGCTAATTAGACTAATTGGACTAATTAGCCCAATGTTTTATACAAAAAAAGCTGCACATCGTGCAGTTTGTAACATAACGCCTAATAGAAGTTTAAAATTTATCTTAAAAAATAAATTAAAGCAATATTATGTAGGAATTAATAAGTTATATTGACTTTATAAAAAATATTAGATTTTGTAAAATCGTGAGGGTATAGATATTTGTCGTAAGAGATCTCCTTAATCTTATTAATGCCTGCTTTTAAGAGAGCCTTGTATATAAATTCAGTACAATAATAACTATCTTCAGTATCCATCTCGAATGATTTATCAAAAGGCTTTTTTATTACGCGTAAACTATCAATAATACTATATAATCTTTCTCTATTTTCTATCTCCTTTGTCTTGAAAATATCATAAGATACAACAACATTGTTGTTAATATACTCTTCAAGAGATTCAGTTGTTATATATCCATTATCAAGAGACATGTGGACAATATTAATTGTATTACCCATCCTTACAAAAATACCGATATGTGAATATTCTGAATTATTAGAAGAATTGTTGTTAAGAAAATTAACAATATCACTCTTTAAAGAGTGTCCCTTTGATATAATTAAATCCCCGGTCTCTATATCTGATAAATTGCAAGGGTCTGCAAGTTTATCGGGTGAGCTATATTTAATTTTAAGAGTAATAATAGATGCAATAATAACAAAAACTATTGCAATTAAAACTTTATATCTCTTTAGCATCGGAATGTGTTAAATATATAGAGAAGAATAAGGAGTTGCTTAATATAGTCTTTTTCCTTGAGAGTTAAATTCTTATATAATTAAAATGGTAGTGAAGACACTACCATTTTAATTGTGCTTTATGAGAATTTCTAATTTGCGATTTGCTTAGAAATTCGATATTGTTTTAATTATTTCTTAATGTTTTTCTCAAACACCTCTATAATGTTTTTTGATTTGTATGCCCAAATAACAGCTAAAATAGAGAATATTAGATACCACCAGAATCCTCCGCATAGACCTATTCCTTCTTCAAGACCAAAAAATGTAAAAAATACAGGAATAAACATTGAAATAGAGCATAGTTTTATAAGTTTCTCATCTTTGCTTATAAAAGATATTAGAGCTTGAGCAATAGGTATTATAATGTATAGACTGAACACAAAAGACTTAAATCCTCCTAAACGTTTTATTGCATCCATACCGCTTAATTGAAGTTTACCCATTATATCAATGGGTCCATACTCATAAAACAGATAACTGCAAGTGCCGCTAAAATTGCATTAATAATTTTTGCATCTTTTAATTTTTCCATAATTGTATAAGTTTGTAAATTA
>JAZONU010000130.1:0-3149 GCA_045654605.1 Candidatus Caccoplasma sp.
AGAAAAAAGAATTCTAAAAGCAATTTTTCTATAAATAATATTAAAGAATTTCTTGTTAAAGATAGCGTTAGTGTATCAATTGGAATTATCATAGTATTATTTACATGCTACCTAACGATAAGCTTTATCTCATTTTTAATATCGGGATATGCCGACCAAAGTTCTATTGATGCAAATTCAGCAGATGTTATAAATAAGGGCGGATCAATTGGTGCTCAATTAGCAGATAGACTCATAAACCGATGGATAGGAATTGCAACTTTTGTATTTTTCCCTCTGCTCTTTGTGTTTGGACTTAAATTAATTGGCGTATTTAAAAGATCTATAACAAAATTATTCTTATACTCTTGCTGTATTGCAATAGTACTCTCTGTATCATTAAGCTTCTTTTTTGTAAGTAGCTATGAAAACCTCTCTATCTATTGGGGAGGAATGCACGGACATTACATATCTGAATTTCTAAAATCAAATATTGGTTGGAGTGGAACACTTCTCATTATTGTTGCATCGATAACCATTCTTTTAATATTTGCATTTAATAATACAATTGATGTTATTAGAAAATTATTCACATTCGAATATTTAAAGAAAAAGCTTCAATTAAAAAATGAAAATGAACCTTCTCCTTTTGTTGATGATGATAATGATATTAGAGAAATAGATTTCTCTTCTTCAAATAACGATGAGGAAATTTATGATATTATCGATGTTGATAGCTACTCAAGTAATACAACAAGTAAGGCAAAACCTACAATTGAAAATGAAGAAAAAACAGACGATGTTAAATTTACTGTAAGCGTAGGCAAAAATGATGATATAACAAACAAAAACATAACTGATTTGGGAGAGTATGATCCTAAATTAGACCTTGCCCATTATAAAATGCCATCATTTGATTTATTAAAGAAACAAAATGAGGGAGCTATTTCAATTGATAGCGAGGATCAAAATGCCAATAAACAGAGGATTATTAAAACATTAGGCAATTATGGAATAAAAATATCATCAATCAGTGCAACCGTTGGACCAACTGTTACCCTATATGAAATTGTTCCAGAAGCTGGTGTGAAGATTTCAAAAATAAGAAATCTTGAGGATGATATTGCATTGAGCTTATCGGCATTGGGTATAAGAATTATTGCTCCGATTCCAGGGAAAGGGACTATCGGAATAGAAGTACCTAATAAAGATGCAAAACTAGTATCGATGCATTCAGTAATAGCTTCACGTAAATTCCAAGAGAGTAAATACGAATTACCAATTGCTCTCGGAAAGACAATATCAAATGAGGTATTTATGATAGATTTAGCAAAGATGCCTCACGTTTTGGTTGCTGGAGCAACAGGTCAAGGAAAATCTGTTGGCCTTAATGCAATAATTACTTCGTTATTATACAAAAAACACCCATCACAACTTAAACTTGTTCTAATTGACCCCAAAAAGGTTGAGTTTAATATATATTCTGACATTGAGAAGCATTTTCTTGCTAAAAATCCCGAAACTGAAGAGGCTATAATTACAGATATTCCAAAGGTTGTAAATACCTTAAAATCTCTTACAAAAGAGATGGATAATAGATATTCTCTTCTACAAAAAGCTCATGCTAGAAATATTAAAGAGTATAACTCTAAATTCATTGCTCGACAACTATCTCCATTAAATGGGCATTACTATATGCCATACATTGTTGTTATTGTTGATGAGTTTGGTGATTTGATTATGACAGCAGGAAAAGAGGTAGAACTTCCAATTGCCCGTATTGCTCAATTGGCTAGAGCTGTTGGTATCCATATGATAATTGCTACTCAACGTCCATCAACGAATATTATTACGGGAGTTATTAAGGCTAACTTCCCTGCCAGAATAGCATTTAAAGTTTCTGCAATGGTTGATTCACGAACAATTCTTGATTGTCCCGGAGCAAATCAATTAATTGGACGAGGAGATATGTTATTCTCTCAAGGTAGTGAACTAATTCGTGTTCAATGTGCGTTTGTTGATACTCCTGAGGTTGAAGATATATGTAATTATATAGGTAAACAACAAGGTTATCCAGAAGCATACGAGCTACCAGAATATAACGATGATAGCAGCGATTCTTCAAATAGTAATGTTAATCTTAAAGATAGGGATGAATTATTTGAAGAAGTTGCTCGTTTAGTTGTATCAGAGCAACAAGGTTCTACATCGCTTATACAAAGAAAATTCTCTCTAGGTTATAATAGAGCCGGCAGAATAATGGATCAGCTCGAAGCTGCAGGAATAGTTGGGCCCAGCAAAGGGAGCAAACCTCGTGAAGTATTAATTATGGACCTTATGGCTTTAGATAATTTACTTGATAATATGAGATTATAATATGAAAAGATATATTAAAATAACACTCTTTTTTATTGTATTAATAATAGTGCTACCCACATATTCTCAAAATAGTAAATGTAGTAGTATATTAGATAATATTATTAAAGCATACGATAATTCAAATGGCATTACTGCAAACTTTAGTATATATTCTAACGGTAATGGTTTTACATCTGAAGTTGACGGTAAAATATTTTTAAACGGAAATATGTTTACATTTACAACAGAGGAAATGGAGTGTGGCTTCGATGGTAAAACTTTATGGGCATACATCAAAAATAATAATGAAATAAACCTCTCCCACCCTGATGAGGAAGAGATTGCAAACATAAATCCTTACCTCTTGTTTAAAAATTATAAAACCAGATTTAATTGCTCTTATAAATCTAAAAACGGCAATTTTGAGGTTATTACTTTATCACCAAAGAACTCAAATGACAATATTTCAAATATTGAAGTTACTATAAACAACAAAGAATTATATCCTGTTAAGTTTGAAGTTACAAATAGTGATAAATCTAAGATTATCATTAATGTATCGGACTACAATGATAAAATAGATATTGACAAATCTTCATTTGTATTCAATAAAAAACGATACCCTAATATTGAAATAATTGATTTAAGATAATATACTTATGGAACACATCAAATGCCTAATCATCGGTTCAGGACCTGCTGGATATACTGCAGCTATATATGCAGGAAGAGCTAATTTATCTCCCGTTATTATAGAGGGAATTCAACCTGGAGGTCAACTTACAACAACAACTGATATTGAAAATTTTCCT
>JAZONU010000131.1:0-1425 GCA_045654605.1 Candidatus Caccoplasma sp.
CGTAAACTCCAAATTTTGTGAGTTTGTTGCTGTTGGTGCAAGATGTGCTGCTTCAACTATCATTTGCAACGCCTCTTCGGGTATTGGCTTTTTACTCATTGGTCTGTTTGAACGACGAGACTTTATTAACATCATCACCTCTTCGGGTGATGGATAGTTGTCGTAACTGAATTTATGTTGCTTTTCTGTAGGAAATAGCGAATGTGATATGGCTTCTTGCGGACATACTGCTACACAGTGTCCACAACCAATACAACTATCTTCATATTGAAGAGTTATTTTATCTTCTCCTTTGGTGAATATATTAGCTGGGCAGATGTCTATACATCTGCCACAAGCTATACACTTTTCTTTATTTATCGCTATTTCTGCCATAGATATTATTCACAAGCTTTAAAACTCAAATCTAATCCTTTTACAGAGTGAGTCAATGCTCCTACAGAGATATAATCAACTCCACACTCTGCATAACTGCGAAGAGTATCGAATGTTATTCCTCCTGATGACTCGGTTTCGAAACGTCCATCTATTATTTCTACCGCTTTTCGGGTTAGTTCAGGTGAGAAGTTATCAAGCATAATGCGATCTACTCCACCACACTCTATTACCTCTTGTAACTCGTCAAGGTTACGAACCTCTATCTCTATTTTAAGGTCTTTACCTTTCTCTTGCAAATAGGCTTGAGCACGTTTAATTGCATTTGTGATACCTCCTGCAAAATCAACATGGTTATCCTTTAAAAGAATCATATCAAAAAGACCTATACGGTGATTTACTCCACCTCCTATTTTTACAGCCTCTTTCTCTATCAAACGTAATCCCGGTGTTGTTTTACGAGTATCTAATACTCGTGTTTTCAATCCTTCCAATTGACGTGCATAACGACGTGTTACTGTTGCTATGCCACTCATACGTTGCATTACATTCAACATTAGACGTTCGGTCTGCAATAACGATTGTACTTTTCCTCTTACGATAAATGCTACATCTCCTACTTTTACTTCGTCTCCGTCGTTAAGGAATTGCTCCATTTTAAGTGTTGGATCAAAAGCGGCAAAGATTCGTTTTGCCATCTCCACTCCTGCTAACACGCCATCCTCTTTTACGATTAGCTTTTGAGCACCTTGAGCATCAGAAGGGATACAACATAGTGTTGTGTGGTCGCCATCGCCAATATCCTCGGCAAATGCCAATTTGATTAATTCATCAATTAAATTTTCCATTGTTATTGGTTTTATAGTGTTTCTATTCTTATTTGCGATATTCTCTCATCTTCTCCCATAACATCAATTAAGATATGTACTCTATAAGCACTCTTTGCTGTTTCATATTTACATATCATATATATTACATCATCTTGACTATTATCGTGCAATACAGAAAAAGATTTTGGTTTATTTTTAGAAAAGAATGTAGCCAACTCTT
>JAZONU010000132.1:0-2112 GCA_045654605.1 Candidatus Caccoplasma sp.
TAAATACTAACAACAAGATATCATAAATAGCTAACAACTAACAACTAACAACTAACAACTAATAATGGATTTAACCAAAATAAGAGAAGATTTTCCAATATTGGAGCAAGAGGTATATAAAAAGCCACTTGTCTATTTTGATAATGCGGCAACAACTCAAAAACCACGAGTTGTAATAGATGCAATATCAAATGCCTATTGTACTATAAATGCAAATGTGCACCGCGGAGTACACCATTTAAGTCAACTCTCAACCGAAGGACATGAGGGAGGAAGAGAGAAGGTGCGTCAATTCTTAAATGCTAAATCAACAAAAGAGATAATCTTCACTCGAGGAACAACCGAGAGTATAAACCTTGTGGCATCGTCGTTTGGCGAGGCTTTCCTTTCGGTGGGCGATGAGGTTATTGTTTCAGAAATGGAGCACCACTCAAATATAGTGCCTTGGCAGTTGTTAGAGGGCAAAAAGGGAATAAAACTAAAAGTAATACCCATAACTCCTGATGGCGAGTTAGATATTGAGACCTTTCAATCTCTAATAACCGAACGAACAAAATTGGTGTCGGTAGCACACGTTTCAAACGTATTGGGGACAATAAATCCCATTGAGAAGATAATAAGCATAGCACATTCTAAAAACGTACCCGTACTTATTGACGGAGCACAAGGAGCACCACATATAAAAATAGATGTTCAGGCATTGGATGTCGATTTCTATGTTTTTTCAGGACACAAAATATATGCACCCACAGGAGTAGGAGTGTTGTACGGAAAAGAGGAGTGGTTAGACAAAATGCCACCATATCAAGGCGGAGGCGAGATGATAGGCAAAGTAACCTTTGAGAAGACAACCTTCAATGAACTCCCCTTTAAATTTGAAGCAGGAACACCCGACTACGTAGGAGTAATGGCGATGACCGAAGCGTTAAACTATGTAGAGAATTTGGGTATTGAAAACATTGCTGCATACGAAACAGAACTCTTAAACTACACAACGCAAAAGTTGAAAGAGATAGAGGGAGTAACCATATATGGTAATGCACCTTATAAGAGTGGAGTAATATCGTTTAATGTGGAGGGTATTCACCCATATGATATAGGAATGTTGCTCGATAAACAAGGTGTAGCAGTACGGACAGGACACCTATGTGCGCAACCCCTTATGGATAAATTAGGGATACCCGGAGTAGTACGAGCTTCGTTTGCACTATACAACACAACAGAGGAGTGCGATAAATTCATTAATGCTCTAAATCGTGCATTAGATATACTTAAAAGAGGATAGTTTAATAAGACACTTCAAAATAAAAAATAGCATTGTTTCATAAGAAGCAATGCTATTTTCTTTATTTTAATTAGTTTAGTATTAATTGCTAACAGTTTTAATGAATAAGAGAATAATATCTCTTGTCTAACAACTAAAAACTAACAACTGATAACTAAAATTTATACGCTACACCTAAAGCAAAAAGGCCAAAGGCGTTAGAATGTTTTGCTTTATTACAAAGGTTTGAGCTAAGCAAACCAATTTGAGCGTCGATACCCCACTCTTCGTTAAAGAAATAAGTAGCACCTATATATGCCGCTACAGAACCAACAACTTTAGGATCATAACCATACCAATTAGCATGTTCAAGGTCGTTATATCTGTATTTTGTCAATGTCTTACCTGAAAGTTTATTTACATTTTCATTAGAGAATCCCTCTCTGTTACAAACATCGTTAATAGAATATGACAAGCATCCAATACCAACGCCCACTTTAACGTAAGTGTCCAAATTTTTTAATGGGCTATAGTGGAACGATACAGTACCCATTAAGTTGATATCATCTCTTATAACATCAGCATCAGCCGTACCAGTACCTTTTCTTGTAATCTCTTCTACCTTAGCAACATTACCAGTGGTAGTAGTTTTAGTGTATTTATAGTCATAATCACCAGCTAATACTGTATCAAATTGTCCACCATAAGTGTTGTTAAGAGCAAAACCTACACCTAAAGTAACTTTCTTTCCAAGTTTAGCAACTCCCCACTCAAAGTTTACGTGTTGATCGAAAGTAGCTCTTGTGCGGTCGTGATAATTAATAATACCAACACCAATATTGAAGTCT
>JAZONU010000133.1:0-1761 GCA_045654605.1 Candidatus Caccoplasma sp.
GGAGTAGTTCAGCCTCTTACTCTGACTATGGGGGATAATATAATAAAGGCTCCACAGACACCAGGAACCTATATTGTTAATGTTGTTCTGTCGAGTGGAGAGTCAAAGAGTCTTAAATTTATTGTAAAGTAGGTGATTATGAGAAGGCTACTGATATATATAATACTTGCAATAATGTTTGTGCCTGAGCTATTGGCACAAAACATACGCCACAATATAACATTAGAGCTGACAGGAGGCATCTCTCCATTTTCGTATCAAACCAATATTGGAGATAGAAAAGGAATGGTAGGGACATCAACCGCTATAAAATACAATTATAATATTGATTGGAATTGGAGCGTTGGCTTTGGAGCAGAACTAAAGATGTATCAAGCTTCAACTCGCTTTGATACATTCTCTGATTATTATCAAACGGCAGCCAACTCATTAATATCGGGTAAGGCCGATCAAATGTTATTTTCATATACATATAAGAATCTTGAAGAACAACAGCGTGCATTATATGTAAATGTCCCAATATTTGCACAATATCGATTTAATAATGGAATTTACGTAAGATTAGGGGCAAAGATTGGTGTTCCCGTACATAGCAAAAGTCAGATATATTTTGAGGAGCTTAAAACAGCCGGGTATTTTGCTCTTGAAAACATAACATATACCAATCTCCCACAACACGGATTTGGAACATATTATGACACAGAAGTAGAAGAGGAGTACGATATGAGACTAAACACGTCGTTATGTGCTGAATTGGGCTGGACTTGGGATTGGAATGAGCAGTATATGCTCTATTTAGGAGTACATGGAGAATATGGTTTTGGGAACCTATATAAACGCAATACTTTATCGCCTCAATTGCTCTATGAAGAAGGATATTTTAATTACACGCCAATATGGAGTGCCAACGTACAGAATGGCAATGAGAGAGTAGCCGTAACAGGAGATAAAATAAGATCATTTGCAATAGGACTTCTTGTTCGCTATTCATTTGGTTTTTAGCTTATAAACTATTGATTTTCTCAAAAAAAGATAACCCGAAATATAATTCTGTATAATTCAAAAAAGATAAGATAAAAAAGGAGCCGATTTTTAATAAAATCAGCCCCTTTTTTCTTGCTGTTTTGCGATAAAATTTCTATCTTTGTAATTGTGTAAATTGTGCCAAATAGGAAGGTCTGGATAAAATTTTATATTAAAATCAGATGATTGTGGCACTCTAAAAAGAAACTAAATTATTATAAAGATGTCAGAAGAGAAATTTGATAACAACGAAAGCTATTCGGCGAGCAGTATTCAAGTCCTTGAAGGATTGGAGGCAGTGCGTAAACGCCCTGCCATGTATATTGGAGATATAAGCACAAAAGGTTTACACCACCTTGTATATGAGGTTGTAGATAACTCTATTGATGAAGCTCTTGCCGGATATGCAAACAATATATATGTAACAATAAACGAAGATAACTCTATTACCGTTGAGGACGATGGTCGTGGTATCCCTGTAGATATGCATGAGAAAGAGGGTAAATCAGCTCTTGAGGTGGTATTGACAGTATTGCACGCCGGAGGTAAATTCAACAAAGATTCATACAAGGTATCAGGAGGTTTGCATGGTGTTGGAGTATCTTGTGTTAATGCTTTATCAACATATTTGCGAGCAGAGGTTCGTCGAAACGGAAAGATACATGTGCAAGAGTACTCTAAAGGACATCCTCAAACAGAGGTTAAGGTTGTTGGAGATACTGATAAGACAGGAACAAT
>JAZONU010000134.1:0-2232 GCA_045654605.1 Candidatus Caccoplasma sp.
GTAAAGACTAAACCTATAATAAAATTACCTGAAGGAAACTTCTTTAAACGAGTAGAAGGATCTCGTGGAGCCTTTGGTGTATATATTGAAAGTAAAGGGGATAAGACTCCATATCGTATGAAATTCGTAACACAAGGATTAAACTTGATTGGAGCCGTAGATCACATTACAAAAGGTTCGAAGATTGCAGATTTAATAGCAATTGGAGGTTCGTTAGATTATGTAATTCCAGATATTGACAGATAAAATATAGATAATATTATGTTTGACTTTTCAATCATAACAAATTGGATAGATGAGCTATTGAGAAGTTTCATGGCTCCATGGGCAGTAGTATTAGTAGAAGGTTTAATAATAGGTGTAGTACTTCTACTTGTATATGCATTAATAGCGTTGGCATTAATCTATGCTGAACGAAAGATTTGTGCATTCTTTCAATGTCGCTACGGACCAAATCGTGTAGGACCATTAGGCTTATTGCAACCAATAGCCGATATGTTTAAGATGTTGATAAAGGAGATTATAACAATAAAAAATAGCGATAAATTCCTATACGGATTAGCCCCATTTTTAGTTATAATATCATCAATGTTAACATTTGGATGTATGCCGTTTGGTAATGGGTTGTTAGCACTTGACTTTAATATAGGAGTATTCTTCATAATGGCAGTATCATCGATAGGAGTATTAGGTATTTTACTTGCAGGATGGTCAAGTAACAATAAATTTACTCTAATTGGAGCTATGCGAAGCGGAGCTCAAATGATAAGCTACGAATTATCAATAGGACTATCAATATTATCAGTTGTGGTGTATGCAGGAACAATGCAAACTTCAGAAATAATAGCAGCACAACAAGATTCATGGTTCCTATTCTCGGGCCATATTCCTATGGTAATAGCATTCTTGATATATATAATAGCAGGAACAGCTGAGACAAATCGTGGACCATTTGACTTACCAGAAGCAGAGTCAGAGTTGACAGCAGGATATCACACTGTATATTCGGGAATGCACTTTGGATTCTATTATTTGGCGGAGTATTTGAATATGTTCATTGTATCAGGAATAGCATCATTACTATTCTTGGGTGGTTGGATGCCATTGCATATTCCAGGATGGGAATCATTTAACGGCATAATGGATTATATACCATCAGTAGTATGGTTCTTCATGAAAACCGCAGTAATAATGTTCATAATAATGTGGTTTAAATGGACATTCCCACGTTTAAGAATAGACCAACTAATAAAATTTGAGTGGAAATATTTATTGCCAATAGGACTATTCAACCTATTACTCGTAACATTAATGGTTGTATTTGGTTGGCATTTTTAATTAAAGCAAAATAATAAAAAATAAGATATGAAAGACGAATATGGTTATATCTCACAGGTAATCGGACCGGTTGTTGACGTTACATTTGATGTTGAAAAAAGCGAATTACCACCCATATATACCGCATTAAAAGTTGAGAGAGAAGGTAATACATCTCTACTACTTGAGGTTGAACAGCACATAGGAGAAAATACAGTGCGATGTGTGGCAATGGATACCACTGACGGTTTAGAACGTGGATTGAAAGTATTAAATTTGAAACGTCCATTATCAATGCCAATGGGATCACAAGTTAAAGGACGCTTATTAAATGTAATGGGAGATGCAATCGACCACTTACCATCGCTATCATATCAAGAGACAGTGCCTATCCACCGCTCAGCACCTAAATTTGAAGATTTATCAATAGGTTCAGAATTCTTATTTACAGGAATTAAGGTAATTGACCTATTGGAACCATATAGCAAAGGAGGAAAAATTGGACTATTTGGAGGAGCAGGAGTAGGAAAAACCGTGTTGATTATGGAGATGATTAACAACATCGCCAAAGGACACGATGGATTCTCTGTATTTGCAGGAGTAGGAGAGCGTACTCGTGAAGGAAATGATCTTCTTCGTGAGATGCTTGAATCTGGAGTAATCAAATATGGAGAGGAGTTTATGAAAGAGATGGAAAAAGGCAATTGGGACGTATCAAAAGTTGATATGGAAGAATTGCAAAAATCTCAAGCTACCCTTGTGTTTGGGCAAATGAACGAACCTCCTGGAGCACGTCTTCGTGTAGCTCTATCTGGATTGACAGTAGCAGAGCAATTCCGTGATTCAGACGGAGGAGGAAAAGAGGTATTGTTATTCATCGATAACATATTCCGTTTTACTCAAGCAGGATCAGAG
>JAZONU010000135.1:0-4130 GCA_045654605.1 Candidatus Caccoplasma sp.
ATTACTTCTAAAACAAACCAAAAAAACTCGACAAGAGTTTTTTATTTGAAATATTTTTGCCTCTTTAGCTCAGTTGGCCAGAGCACGTGATTTGTAATCTCGGGGTCGTTGGTTCGAATCCGACAAGAGGCTCAAATATTAAATAGCAGAAAGAAAACTTTCTGCTATTTTTTTTATCTCTATACATCAACACTACAAGATAGAAACAAAAAATATATGGTAAAGCCTATCTAATTTACCATACAAAATTATTCTGTCGAGTACTTATATATTATTTTTTTACAATCTTATATACTTTATCGTCAATTTTTATCATTAAAACACCTTGCAATAATGTCTCAAATTCAACAATATTCATTTGAGATATTGCCTGATTTAAAAGTATTCCTGCCGATGAGTAAAGAGAAATAATCTCTCCTTCGCTACAACCCTTTACATATATAGTATTTCCTCTTTGTAATATCTGATGATTGATTACTTCTCCTGTTTCAATACTTGTTAATTCTGTAAATCTCAAAACAAATCTACTATTGTTTGTTGTAGTTGTATTATCGAATTCGTAACTATCACCCTCCATCATAATTTCCTCTTCACCAAGGACTTTATCAACTAATACAAGAGCTATATTATCAGGCAGACGAGTTAGGGTTATTGTTTGAGTACCTATGGATGCTGTATATCCAATAGTTATATCATCATCAAATGAAGGTTGCTCACTAACTGCTATTTTTACACCATTGCGAATCATATAGATTTGCGATAATGTACTATTAGGTGGTGCCATATAGAGTGCATCCTCATTACGAACATACTCTTTATCTGAATCTTCATTTAGTAATAGAGATAGTTTATCTTCATCGTTAATAGTCAACTCGACAACTATTTCATCAGAATCTACCGACTTAGTATTGTGTGCTATACTCTGAGAGAAGCATAGCTCTGTGAAATCATCTTGACTTTGAACAAAGAAAGAAGAGAGAGGTGAGTATTGAGTTTTTTGTCGTGAACTATACTCTTCGTAAGAGTTTGTTTCGGGTATATACACATACGCACTATATCCTTTTTCCTTCTCTTGAATTGATAGTGTTGGGTTACCAATAAAGTTCCAGTCGGCATCTGCACCTTTGTTTACAGTACTATGGTGACGTTCAAGTGGAAGTGTTACAGAGGATGCGTCAATAACAAAACTTGAAGATGGAAATCTTATCTCTTGTACACTGCCTTTTGTTGAGTTTATAGCAACAGCAAAACCAACGTTTGCAGGAATTACTCCGCTTGTTTTGTCTTTCCAACCAGTTGCAGTAACACCCTCTACGCTGTTTATTGCCCGCATCTCACCATCATACTCCTTAAAAGCAATGTTTTCCCCAACAACAGCAGGCGAGCCTTCAACTGTAATATCAGAGATTGCGACATCATAAGGCAAACTTATCATTGTCCACATTCCAGCCTTTATGAGACGAGATACAACAAATTTATTTGTTGCAAAAACTCCTGATCCTCTAACGTTAATTCTCGGAGCAATTCCAAGCTCATTTACATACATCAATACACTATCGGCTGTAATGGTTGTAGTGTCAACATCTAAGTAAATATCGTTATCGCCTTTTTGTGCTATAATTACAGCATCATACTCATGGCTATTACCGATTACCATATTGGTATCAACATATAATATACCTCTCTCTGAGGTATCTTTAAATAACACCTTTGCAACATCGTCTAACGAATAGATTACTACCTCGCCAATATATGGTACTATGCAAATTTCATTTTTAGATGGGAATGTAACCTTTCTGATATCATCAATATCGTAAGTTTTTGTGTAATTGCCCTTAAACTTTATGTACATTTTATCCTCTTTTGCATAAACTGAGAAATTTAATATATATATGATGGCAACTACTATAAGGAGTATGCGTTTTAACATTTTCAGAATTATATAATATATAATGGGTTAAAATTGTATTTACAAAGATAAGCAATATTTTAATTATTTTGCCACAACCTCAATTACATCGTTAATATTAGTTGTGTATTGTTTGGAGATATGTTCGCACTTAAGATGCCAGGCTTTGTTGTAGCCTTGAACTGCTATACGAATGGTATTAAATCCATTTTTCTTATTTATCTCGTCAATAGCTTTTGAGAGAGCATTATGCTTTGCTCTATCTACAGTATCAAAGAGCGAACCTTGCACCGCATTATCGGGCTGAATATTCCATACTATTACCCCTGCTTTTTTATATAGATACTCTCCCCTCTTCCACGAATTGCGTATTGTTTGAACTGACAACGACACCAACTCCTGCGTAGAGGATGTTGCAACTGGGAGAGTTATTGTTTGATGAATAGTATTTTGCAAAATATCTGTTCTAAATCGGCTTGTATAGGCAAAAATTGTTACCGACTGACACACGGCACGTTGCTCGCGAAGTTTACGTGAGCATTGTGCAGCAAAATTTGCAACAGCCTCCTCCACATCCGAAAGTTTACTTAATCCGCTATCAGGAAAACTTCGGCTTGTACATATACTCTTTTTATGAGGTAACTCTTCGGTTTCAATACAACTTTCGCCTCGCAACTCACGCCAAATACGCTCTCCTGTTATTGTTAACAGATTACGTACCCAACTTTGCGATTTAAGAGTAAAATCCCAAGCAGTTTTTATGCCATAATAGTTTAGTGTTTTTGATGCAGAACGACCTATTCCCCACACATCTGATATATCAAGAAGTTTGAGAGCTTTCTCTCTCTTCTCTTCGGTATCAATAATACACACCCCATTATATCCCTTATGCTTTTTAGCAAACTTTGATGCTACTTTTGCAAGTGTCTTGGTTTGAGCAACTCCTAATGAAATGGGTATTCCTGTTCCTTTTGCAACCTCCCTAACCATCTTCTCAGAATAGAGTCTTAGTTCCTCTCCTTGTGCAATTCCTGAGAAATCGAGAAATGCCTCATCTATGGAGTATATATCAATTTTGGGAGAGTATGTTGAGAGAAGCGACATTACCCTACGACTCATATCTCCATATAGGGTATAGTTACTACTAAATACCGCCACCCCCTCTTTTTCCAACAAATTTTTGACCTGATAAAATGGTTGTCCCATCTTTATCCCCAATGCCTTGCTCTCGTTACTGCGTGCAATTACACACCCATCGTTGTTTGAAAGCACAACAACAGGAGTATTGCGAAGTTGTGGTTGAAAAACCCTTTCGCAAGAGCAGAAAAAATTATTACAATCGGCTAAGGCTATCATTTAGAGTTGTTAGTTGTTAGTTGTTTGTTTTTAGTTGTTAGCTAAAAGTGAGTGGTCATCTTTTTTATGGTATAGGTTACCACTCCCCACACCATAAAATCGTTTTCGGCTGTTACCTTTATTGGAGAAAAATCTTTATTGTATGGCACCAACCATGCACATCTATTTGCTTCATCTAAACGAAACTCTTTGAGAGTAAACTCGCCATCAATAAACGCAACAACGTAATCGCCAGTTGTAGCCTCAAGCGATTTATCTACAACAATAATATCTCCATCGCTAATACCAGCATCTATTAGAGAGTTACCCGATACTCTTGCATAGAAAGTGGTCTCTTTATGACGAACCAACTCACGATTGAGGTCAATACTACCACTCATATAGTCTTGCGACGGAGAGGGAAAACCAGCCTTTATACCTGCCTCTTCAAAAGGTATTGATAACTCACTATCTAAATCTACTGAAGATATATCTAATCTTATCTCGTCTGACATAATTAATCCAATAAATTAAAAACAAATATAATTTATTTGCTGATAATATTCCAAGTTTTAATTCACTAATAAACAGAAGCTATATTATATAAACACACAATTAATTAATAATCTGTAAGAAATCACACAAAAACAAAGCAGACGAACAAATTATTGCTCGTCTGCATTATTGATTTTCAGTATTTTATGAATAACACTCCTACTAAAATCGATTAATATTCCTCTTCGTTAAAGAAATCTTGCCTCCTTTTTACTCCCTGATAACCACCAATATATAACTGACTATCTCGTTTGGGTAGTATTCGGGCAGTATATGACCCATTGAGTAGTGCCAAAATACGTTTTTAATTGTCCTTAAAATCTCTCAAAAT
>JAZONU010000136.1:0-3239 GCA_045654605.1 Candidatus Caccoplasma sp.
TAGATTAATGAATATGAAAAAATTAGCAATCCTTGCTCTATGCTTCACTCTTGTTGCTCCTGCAACCTTCGCAAAAAAGGCTAAAAAAGAGAAGATAAAAACAGAGCAAAAAGCAGAAAATAAAGGGAGCAAAAAAAATAATATAAAAGAGATAACAGAGGTAAAAGCTCCTCAACAAAATACATGTTGCAAAGCAATTAAACTAAACTCTTTTCAAGATAGTATCGCATATGCATACGGTATGGCAATGGGAAAACAAACCTTGAATATGTTGTCTCAAATGAAAAACGATGTGGAATTTGAATTATCAAAAGATATCATCGTTGCATCTATGATGGCTCAACTATCAAATGACTCTACCAATATGCTATACACTGAAAATCAATTAGAGGAGGTGTATGCTCGAACAAACGATATTGTTCGCAAGGCAATGCAAAAGAAAAAAGAGGCTGCAGTTGAAACAAATAAAATAGCAAGCGAAGAGTTTTTAGCAAAAATGGCTCAAGAACCCGGCGTTGTTAAAACTGAAAGCGGATTGCTTTACAAAATAGACCGTCTTGGAGAAGGAGAGAAACCTGAAATTACAAGCTTGGTTCAAGTTCACTATATTGGAAAGTTAATGGATGGTACAGAGTTTGACAATTCATACAAACGTGGCAATCCTGCAGATTTTTCTCTTCAAAATTTGATAAAAGGCTGGCAAGAGGGAATATGTTTAATGCCTAAAGGGTCTAAATTTACATTCTATATACCTTATGATTTAGCATACGGAGAGCAAGGACAAGGACCTATTCCACCCGCAAGCACCCTTATCTTTGAGGTTGAGTTATTAGATATAACAAAATAAAAATAAATTAAATATTAAAAAAAATGTGGCAAATCGCCACATTTTTTGTTTTTATATTGTCATATTGCTATTTTTTCATACATTTGTAATAGAAATAATATCGTTATGGAAAAAATAGACAAACTCGATAGAAAAATTCTATCTATAATAATGCGTAATGCTCGCATACCTTCAAAAGATGTAGCAACTGAGTGTGGGGTTTCAAGAGCAGCTGTTCACCAACGCATACAGCGATTAATAGACATGAATGTTATAGTAGGCTCCGGATACAGAGTTAATCCTAAAATATTAGGCTATCGCACATGTACCTATATCGGATTGAAGCTTGAAAAAGGATCGATGTACAAATTAGTTGTTCCCGAGCTTTTAAGAATACCAGAAGTTGTGGAGTGCCACTTTACGACAGGTCCATACACAATGATATGCAAACTTTATGCAAGAGACAACGAACATCTTATGGAACTTGTAAATGGAAAACTTCAAGAAATTCCTGGAGTTGCAGAGACAGAGACTTTGATATCATTAGAAGAGAGTTTCTCTCGTGAAATTCCTGTTGAGCAAAAAGCGATTATTGCCGATGATAATAAAGAATAAAATAGATAAGATATAGAATAAGTCCCAAAGTTCATAAAAAACTTCGGGACTTATTTTATAAAAATTCAAATAGAATATGAAGAGGTTCATTTACTTCGTCTTCCTTTGTATATCATATATACAATTATAAGTATTGCCAAAGCCAAGAAGCCATAGCCAATTGGCTTACTATACTCTTCAACCATTTCGATAAGTGCTTGTTTGTCTTCAATTCCCTGAACTTTAGATAAAGCTACGCCTATTATGGCAAGAATTATAT
This sequence comes from Candidatus Caccoplasma sp., assembly GCA_045654605.1. Taxonomy (GTDB): domain Bacteria; phylum Bacteroidota; class Bacteroidia; order Bacteroidales; family G3-4614; genus Caccoplasma_A. The sequence continues at coordinate 1,701 of JAZONU010000136.1, forward strand.
TCCAAACTCCCGCTCCCAAAGTCGTATAGAGAATAAATTTCCCTATTTTCATTTTAGCCAATCCAGCAGGTATTGAAATCAACTGTCTCACTGCAGGAATCAATCGTCCTATAAGTGTTGATATTGCTCCATTCTTTTCGAAATACTCCTCAGACTTCTTTATTTTGGCTTCGCTTAATAAAAAGAAACGTCCTAATCGACTATTTGCAAATTTGTAAACAATGGGTCTGCCCAACCACATTGCCAAATAGTAATTTATAATAGCCCCAAAGCAAGCCCCCAAAGTTGCAAAGGTCACAATTAAATATACATTTAAATTGTTCTCCCCTTTGGCAGCCAACCATGCAGCAGGAGGAACTACAACCTCAGAAGGAAATGGTATAAATGAACTCTCTATTGTCATGCATAGAGTTATTGTCCAATAATTAATATTATCTAAAAACCAAGCTATAAACGACTCCATTATTTGTATATTTCTATTTTAAAATTTGTTTAGCCAACTCTCTGTCTTCTTTAAGTTGTAATTTCAACTCCTCTATCCCTGACATTTTACGTTCGGGACGCATATATTTCTCAAAAAGAATCTCTATATTATTTCCGTATAACTCTCCTTCAAAATCGATAATATGCACCTCAATAGCTCTCTCAATATTATCATGCACCGTAGGTCTATTCCCAATATTCATCATTCCTTTACGAACTTCCCCATCTGCTGTTTTTACATAAACCGCATAGACTCCGTTCCCTGGAATAAGCTTATCTAAATCTTCAATTTCAATATTTGCAGTTTTAAATCCTATTGTTCGCCCTACTCCATAACCCGAAACAACTTTTCCAGAAAGAGAATAACGATATGACAACATTTGATTTACCACAGAGATATTCCCCTCTTTTAAGAAACGACGTATAACAGATGAGCTAATGGGCGTAGTTCCCGCAAGAGCAACTCCAGCCTTAAATATTTTCACACCCAACTCCTCGCCATAACGCTTATAGTCTTCGAAACCATCACTTCGATTATGGCCAAATCTGTGGTCATAACCAATGTATAATCCAACCAAATTGAATTTATCTCGTAGAAATTTTATAAAATCATAACTACTCATTTTTGACATAGCTATATCGAAATCCAAAGCTACTACATAATCAATACCCGTTTTCGAAAGATGATTTATCTTCTCGCTAAAAAGGTTAAGAAGCTGTGGACGATATTCACTATTCAATACAGAACGTGGATGACGACGAAAAGTAACCAAAGCCGATGATACACCCTCCTCGGCAGCAGTATATTTCAATTCGTTTATAAGCGACTGATGTCCTAAATGAACGCCATCAAAAAAACCTATTCCTGCAATAATTTTAGGTGAGTTTTTTATTGGGGTTGTTATAATTTCCATTCTACAATAGTTTTTTCGAAAAATCGGTATATGGTTCAACACACATTGTTTGAAAGCCTAATTTTGAAGCGGCATCAACATTAGCCTGTGAATCATCTATAAAAAGAGCATCGCAAGGCTCAATACCCAACTCCTCTGCCAA
>JAZONU010000137.1:0-2146 GCA_045654605.1 Candidatus Caccoplasma sp.
TTGCGAGAAACATTTACATAAACAGGGCGAGCCTTAATACCTTTACTTGTCGAAAATTCAACGAACTTATCTAAAATATTATCTCCTTTCAAATGTGATAGTAAATTCTTTGCTGTTTTTAACTTAGATAAAGACTCTCTATTCTCATCGCTATATTTAAATGCAAATTGATACAAAAGCCCCTCATTTACAACTTGAGTAAGATAAGGACTATAAAAAGATGTATCGCGTGGAACGAATAAATCAGGCATAATACCTCCACCACCATAAACAGTTCTGCCAAATATAGTTTTATATACTATGGAGTCATTAACATGGATACTATCTTTTGAGTCAAACTCACCATGCTCAAATCTGTTAAGCAAATCTTTTTCGTAGCTTTCGGTATCACCCAATTTATACTCCTTCTGAATTGAACGTCCTGAAGGGGTATAATATCTTGCAATAGTAAGTCTTACAGCCGAGCCGTCGTTAAAAGGAATTTGTTGTTGAACAAGACCTTTACCAAATGAACGTCTTCCAATAATTAGTCCTCTATCATTATCTTGTATGGCACCAGCAAAAATCTCACTCGCTGAAGCCGACCATTCATCAATCAACACAACAATTTGGTTGTTTTTGAAAGAACCAAATCCATTAGAAAAAATCTCACTTAAGGGGAAAGCCTTACCTTTGGTATAAACAATCATATATCCCGAAGGAAGAAATTCATTAACCATATTAACCGCAGCCTCCATATAGCCACCCGAATTACCTCTTAAATCAATAATGAATTTATAGGCACCCTCAGAACTCAATTTAGCCAATGAATTAAAAAATTCGTTATAAGTGTTTCGCCCAAATTTGCTAATCTTAATATATCCAATATCTTCATTAGCTCTAAATGCAGCGTCAATACTATTAACAGGAATATCTCCACGAGTAACAACAATATTTAAGGGCTTATCCGATAAATGTCGAGAGATAGTAAGTTTAACATCACTATCTTTGGGACCTCTTAAATGTTTCATCACTTGCTCGTTTGTTGCACGTTCTCCCGTAAAAGAAGTGTCGTTTATGGCAACAATCCTATCTCCTGCAATAATTCCTGCCTTTTCCGATGGACCACCTGAAATAACATCAACCACCATGATAGTATCATTTAGGATGCTGAATTGAATACCTATTCCACTAAATACACCATCAAGGTCATTATTTACAATCTCTAAATCTGAAGCAGGAATATAAGAAGAGTGGGGATCTAACTCTCCAATAATTTTAGGAATAATTTTCTCTTTTAATGAATCAATATTTACATCGTCAACATATTGATTGTCTATTAAATATAACAATCCATTAACTTTATTATCCCCAAATTTGGCCACAATTGAATCTACAGAGTTGTTATTAAATAAAACCCCTATATATATACCAATAACAATTGGAAACGCAAGTAATAGAGGATATAATACTTTAAAATAGTGTTTCATGCAATTAAAAAAGATGGACTATTTATACGTCAATTTTTTCATCACCAATATAGCAAATTTCAACGCCTGCTCTTTTTAAAAGATCAAGACCTTCGCTTAATCTATAATATTCTAAAAATACCACACGTTTAATACCTGCTTGAATAATTAGTTTAGCGCACTCAATACAAGGAGAGGCAGTAACATATAGAGTTGCACCTTCACTGCTATTGTTTGTTCTCGAAACCTTAGTAATAGCATTGGCTTCTGCATGGAGCACATAAGATTTTGTATGACCTGTATCATCTTCACAAATATTTTCAAATCCGGCAGGGGTACCATTATATCCGTCTGAGATAATCATTTTATCTTTAACAATCAAGGCACCAACCTTACGTCTTTTACAATAAGAGTTTTCTGCCCATATCTCTGCCATTTTCATATAACGGCGATCTAAAATATTTTGTTTGTTTTCCATAATTCAATATCAAATAAAAAAGTAAATAGTTACTTTTCAGCTTCACTTTTCATCCATGCAATCTCTTCGGCCCATATCTCCTCGTTAGGAGTTTCAAGAATAAGAGGAATATTATTCATTCTATCATCTTTCATAATTCTTGAAAATAGCTCCTTCCCAATAACGCCCATACCTAATGAGTCGTGTCTGTCAACCCTTGAACCGATGCCTTTTTTAGCAT
>JAZONU010000138.1:0-3098 GCA_045654605.1 Candidatus Caccoplasma sp.
CGCTAAACATTTTTTTTTAATATAAAAAGCATTGCTTTATGTTTACAAAAGCACAAGTAACAAAGGCATTAAAGGATAATTTTGGTTTTGATACTTTTAAAGGCAATCAAGAACAAATAATAATGAATCTTCTTGAAGGAAAAGATTCGTTTGTACTTATGCCTACGGGAGGAGGAAAGTCGTTGTGTTATCAATTACCATCATTGATGCTCGAAGGAACGGCAATTGTTATATCGCCCTTAATAGCATTAATGAAGAATCAGGTAGATGCAATGCGAAATTTTAGTGAAGAAGATGGTGTAGCACACTTTATAAATTCTTCATTAACAAAAGTGGCAATAGATCAAGTAAAAAGTGATATTTTAAGTGGGAAAACAAAACTTTTATATGTTGCTCCCGAATCCTTAACAAAAGAGGAGAATGTTGACTTTTTAAAACAAGTAAACATATCGTTTTATGCGATAGATGAAGCACACTGTATATCAGAGTGGGGACACGATTTTAGACCAGAGTATCGTAGAATACGTCCAATAATAAACGATATAGGAGTTGCACCAATAATAGCTCTTACAGCAACAGCAACACCGAAAGTTCAGCACGATATTCAAAAGAATCTTGAGATTTTGAATGCTGTACAATTTAAATCTTCGTTTAATCGCCCAAATCTATATTACGAAGTACGACAAAAGACAAAGGATGTAGATCGTGAAATAATTCGATATATAAAATCACAACCAGGTAAATCGGGAATAATTTATTGTTTAAGTCGTAAAAAAGTAGAAGAGTTGGCGGCACATTTACAAGCCAATGATATAAAAGCTCTACCATATCATGCAGGAATGGATTCTGCAACACGTACACAAACCCAAGATGCTTTTTTGCTTGAGGATATTGAAGTAATAGTTGCAACAATAGCATTCGGAATGGGAATAGATAAACCTGATGTGCGATATGTAATTCATTACGATATTCCTAAGAGTCTTGAAGGATATTATCAAGAAACAGGACGAGCAGGACGAGATGGCGGAGAGGGAGAATGTATAACATTCTATACTCAAAAAGATTTACAAAAACTTGAAAAGTTTACACAAGGTAAGTTAATCTCTGAACAAGAAATTAGTAAACAGTTATTGTTAGAGACGGCAGCATACGCTGAGTCGTCGGTGTGTCGAAGAAAACTGTTGTTGCATTACTTTGGAGAGGAATATACAGAAGAAAATTGTCATAATTGCGATAATTGTTTGCATCCAAAAAAACAGGTAGAGGCAAAAGAGTTGTTGGCAATAATAATAGAGACAATAATAACATTAAAAGAGAAATTCAAAGCCGACTATATCATAGATGTATTAAAAGGTAAAGAGAGCAATGAAATATTATCTTACAAGCATAATGAAATAGAGGCTTTTGCATCGGCAGAAGATGAGGATGAAAAGACTCTTAATGCTGTAATACGTCAAGCCTTAATGGCGGGATATATCGATAAGAATATTGAAACATACGGTCTGCTCAAAGTTACTGATGCGGGACATAAATTTTTAAAGAAACCTGTATCTTTTAAAATTGTTCAAGATAATGATTTTGAGGAGAATGAAGAGGAGGTACAAATAAAAGGAGGAGGTGCCTGTGCGGTAGATCCAATGCTATACTCTATTTTAAAAGATTTAAGAAAGAAGATTGCAAAAGATTTAAAATTACCGCCGTATGTGATATTCCAAGATGTCTCAATTGAGGCAATGGCAACTACTTATCCTATAACTATGGATGAACTAAAAAATATACCAAGGGTAGGATTAGGAAAGGCACAGCGCTATGGGCAGGAATTTATAGATGTGATAAAACGCCATTGTGAAGAGAATGAAATTGAACGTCCCGAAGATATGAGGGTTCGTACAGTGCCAAATAAGTCTAAGTTTAAAATATCTATAATTCAAGCAATTGACCGTCAAGTAAGATTGGATGATATAGCATCTGAAAAAAATCTTGATTATTCAGAACTCTTGACAGAATTGGAAACAATAGTTATGTCGGGAACAAAAATAAATCTTGACTATTTCATAAGAGAGATGCTTGATGAAGATGAAGTTGAAGATATATTCAGCTATTTTAAAGAGACGGATAAGGATGATCTCGATGAAGCCTTAAAAGAGTTGGGAGGAGATTATGACGAGGAAGATATACGTTTGGTTCGAATAAAATTCTTATCGGAGATGGGAAATTAATATGGCTAAAAAACCATTGCAGACAAGCTAATACAAATCATAACGCAAATTAAAATAAATGAAATGGGCAGATAGTAAAAAATCTGTCCATTTTTTTTGAAAAAAAGTTTGAAAAAATTTTCTCAACTACCGCATTATTCTTAACTTTGCATGCAATAAAAACTAAAGCATACTCATTATGTCATTTATTGCAGAAAAAGTAGTAATGGACGGTCTAACTTTTGACGATGTCCTTTTGATCCCGGCTTATTCACAAGTATTGCCAAGGGATGTAAGTCTTAAAACAAAATTTTCACGCAACATCGATTTAAACATTCCCATAGTGTCAGCAGCTATGGACACCGTTACCGAAGCGAGTTTAGCAATAGCAATAGCTCGAGAGGGAGGTATAGGAGTAATTCATAAAAATATGTCAATTGAGGCACAAGCAAAGCAAGTTCATGCTGTAAAACGTGCTGAAAATGGAATGATATATGATCCTGTAACTATTAAAAGAGGTTCAACTGTAGCAGATGCTTTGGCATTAATGGCAGAGTATCATATCGGAGGAATACCGGTAGTAGATGACGAACGTAATTTAGTAGGAATAGTAACAAATCGTGATTTGCGATTTGAAAGAAATTTGGCAAGATCAATTGATGAGGTGATGACTTCTGAAAATATAGTAACAACATCTCAATCAACAGATTTGCATGAGGCAGCAGATATTTTGCAATTGCACAAAATTGAAAAGTTGCCAGTAGTAGATAAAAATGGAAAATTAGTAGGTCTTGTAACCTATAAAGATATAACCAAAGCAAAAGATAAACCATTTGCATGTAAAGATAAATTAGGACGTTTGCGTGTAGCAGCAGGAATAGGAGTAACAGGCGATGCAAT
>JAZONU010000139.1:0-3934 GCA_045654605.1 Candidatus Caccoplasma sp.
TCAGGTGGAGTCTCAATTAAAGCAAGTCCCCTAATGCCAGACATAGACATCTGAAGTGTTCGAGGAATAGGAGTAGCAGTCATTACCAAAACATGAGGAGGTTGGTTATTTTTTTTCCATAATTTAGATCTTTGTACCACACCAAATCTATGTTGTTCGTCAACTATAACCAATCCTAAATTTTTGAAAACAACATTATCCTCAATAAGAGCATGAGTACCAATAATAAAATTGATAGATCCATCTCTTAATTCCTTATCAATGACATCCCTTTCGCTTTTTTTCGTAGAGCCTGTTAGAAGAGCAACCTTTATTCCAATTTTAGATAGGTATTTGTTGATATTCTCATAATGTTGAGTAGCTAAAATCTCGGTGGGAGCCATAATGCATGCCTGAAATCCATTGTCCGCTGCAATAAGCATGCTCATAATAGCAACAAGAGTTTTACCACTACCAACATCACCTTGTAATAATCGGTTCATCTGTTTACCACTACCAAGGTCTGTCCTAATCTCTTTAATAACCCTTTTCTGTGCAGCAGTTAAATCAAAAGGCAAACATTCATTATAAAATCTGTTTACGTTATCTGCAATGCGATTAAACTTAAATCCATTTAAATTTCTCTCTCGCAATTTCATATAACGCAATATATTCAATTGAATATAAAAGAGCTCTTCAAATTTTAATCTAAAACTTGCCTTTTGTAGCTCTTCATTTGATTTAGGAAAATGAATATTTCTTAAAGCATCATTAATGTTTACAAGGTTATATTGCTTTATTACATCAGCAGAAATAGTCTCAAAAATGGGTACTTTAAGAGAACTGAAAACATTTTCAATAAGTTTTGATATAACCTTTGAGTTAATAAATTTTCTTTTCATTAACTCGGTGGTACTATAATAACCTTGTAACGAGTGATGACGTTGCAGTGTTGAATCTACTTTGTCAATTTCGGGATGTGCAATTGAAATTTTAGAGCCATATAGAGCAGGTTTCCCAAATACCATATATTTAGTTCTCAAATGGTATCTATCAGTAATGTATTTAGCTCCTTGAAACCAAACAAGCTCTATAGTTCCTGTCCCGTCAGAGAACAGAGCACTCAAGCGTTTAGCTCTTCCTGTGCCAACCTCTTCAAAAGATAAAATTTCACCCTCAATCTGAATGTATGGGAAATTGCCATCAATTTCGCAAATTTTGAATACTTTACTTCTGTCTATATATTTATAAGGAAAGTAATACAATAGGTCTTCGTATGTCGCAATACCTATCTCTTTTTTAAGTATCTCGGCACGCTTAGGACCAACACCTGCAAGATATTTTATATCAATCCGAGAAAATTCAGACATGGCTATTTAGTAATTCGGCAATTGCCAGATCCTTTGCCGATGTAATTTTAATATTAATATCTTCTCCTTCAATAATATTTATATCAACACCATATCTCTCTACAACAGAGGCATCATCCGAGAAAGTATTTTCAAAAGGTAATTCGTATGCCCTTTTTATAATGTCGCTTTTAAAAACTTGAGGTGTTTGAACAGCTCTGTATCTCTCTCTGTCAATAGCAACACTTTTATAGTTATCCTCACTAATTTGCCTTAATGAGTCAGTAACTTTAATTGCGGGAATTACTGCACCATAAGTTTCTGCACTAACATATAGCTTATTAATGAGATTTGATGAGATTAAAGGTCTTACTCCATCATGAACTCCAACTATACAATTATCCTTAATATAATAGAGCCCATTTTTTACAGATTCCCATCTTGATGAACCGCCCTTGACAACTTTGTGAGGAGTAATAAAGCTATGTTTATCGCATAGTTCATTCCAAAAAGAGAAGTGGTTTTCAGGAATTACAACAATTATATCAAAAGTTTTGTCATTGTTGTAAAAGGCATCTATGGTATGCATCAAAACCGGCTTTCCGTTCATCTCCATAAACTGTTTTGGAAGTTCTCCTCCAAAACGAATGCCTTTACCTCCGGCAACAATAACAACACACTTTTTCATCATTACTGTTTATATAAAGTTTTCTTAACCTCTTTAATACTATTGAATTTATTATCAACGATGATTTCTAATGCTTTATTCATAGCACCCCATTTACCATCTTTTTTAAATATTAATAGTCCATCGCTAAAATTCATTATCTCAAAAACATCAACAATAACACTATCATCACCGGTATATGAGTTGATGATATTTACATCAATTATTTCGTCGTTGAAACCATAAATATTTTGATACTCAATAGGTATTATTTCATTGCCATTTTCATCGATATAACCATATCTATTGCCATATTTAACTTTTGCCAATCCATCGCAAAAATCAGACACCTCATTATACTTAAATCCAATTCTTGTCTCTCCAGTAACGTCTATATAACCCCATTTGCCGGTGAATTTTGCAATAGCCAAATTGTTTACAAAATTTCCGATTGTATCGAATTTTGCTGGAGCTATATCCATACCATAACTATCTACACATCCCCATTTTACATTTAGTTTAACAGGGGTTCTTAATTCGCTATCGGGTTTTCCGACCTCTGCATACATACATGAAACTACCTCTTCTCCATTTGAGTTTACATAACCCCATCTGCCTCCGCTATTGACTTTAACCAATCCATTTTCAAAATATTTGGTATCGTCATATATACAAGCTACAATTTCATTGCCATTTTTATCGATAAAACCATATTTCTCATCGTTGCTTACTCTTGCATAATCACCAATGAAAGATTCTATCAATTGATATTTTGGAGCAACAATCTCTTCGCCCTTCTTATTTATCAATCCCCATTTTAAACCATCTTTGACTTTCGCAATACCATTTTCATCAAAAGCTGAAATTATGGTGTATTTAATAGGAATAAATTCCTTACCTGATTTATCTATAAATCCCCATTTGCTATTCTTTTTTACTTTGGCAATACCGTCGCAAAAATCATTTGCTTCCTGGAAATCAAAATATGTGATATTTTCACAATTGATATTGATGTATCCCCACGACCAACCATGTTTTACTCTTGCAATACCTTCGCAATGAGGCATTGCGTAATCGTATCGTGCTTCAACAATTTCATTTCCTTCAATATCTATATATCCATATCTCCCCTCTTTGCAATATGTAGCTCTATCGCTTGTAAAAGCTCCTAATTGATCAAAGATTTTGTCTGTAATTTTTTTGCCGTTTTTATCGATTATAATCCAACCTTTTTCATCTTTAACAGTTGCTATGCCGTTATAAAAATTGGTAGCATTACTATATTTAACCTTAATAACCTCTTCTCCCAAAGAGTTTATATATCCAAGCTTTCCTCCTGTAATTTTACCCTTTTTATTTGGTGAACCTCCAATGTTGACCATTGCCAATCCATCACAAAAATCAGCGGCATTGTCATATTTTATATCGGTAATATTATCTCCGTTAAAATCTATATATCCAAACTTTCCGTTAGATTTAACTTTTATAATTCCTTTTAAAGAGGTGAAAGAAATTTCGTCATATATCGGAGGGATTACTTCATTGCCATTTTCATCGATAAGGCCAAATCTACCACCATTAAGTTTATATACCTGTTTAAAAGAGGGCTCATATACATAAGCTGTTGTATTTGAGTTATCATACACCCATACTTTCTCAAAATTCTTTTCTCTCTCAAAATCTGAAACCTCTTTAGGCGTAACAGCTTTAATCCATTTAGCACCCATATTTACGATAGCGTAACCATTGTTAAAATTCCATATTGCATCGTAGGCAGGAGCTATAATTTCATTCCCGTTAGCATCGCAGAGACCCCATTTAAATTCACTCCAGATTTTATAATATCCGTTATTATAGTTGTCAAATTGAGATAACGTATATTTAGAATTAAGTACATCTTCTGTCGTAGTAGCAATAGCTAAATATGGGAATATAGCCA
>JAZONU010000140.1:0-8412 GCA_045654605.1 Candidatus Caccoplasma sp.
GCTACATGAGATAGTGAGGCTGTTATAGAGCATGGTTGTAATGCTGTTATATTTAATATTACCTCTCCTCCTCTATCAACATAAGTTGGATATAACAAGATGGTACTTTCTGAAGCCTCAAAGTCCATTTCGCAACTTTGCAACTCTACCCCCTCCTCTGTTACAACTTTTAGCATTAACATATCGTCAACATTTGTCGCTTTGGGTATGGTTATATAGGGAGTTGTATCGGGCAACTCTTCTCCATTCAAATACCACTTAAATTCAACAAAACTTAAGCCTCCGTTGTTCTCGGGATTGTTTATTATAGAGATAACATCGTTCCAGCGTTTTACTACAATATCGGATGGTAGTTTATATATATTCAATCCATACTCAGTTCTACTCTCTTCACTCTCTGAGATTATAGTTATTGGCAATATATATTTTCCTCCTGATGATATGTCTTGAGTAAATATCTCTCCCTCTTTACCTCCAATAATAACCTTTCCATTCTCTTTTGCGGTTATAACTATATTTGCTATATCTTCTGAACAGGTTGCCGCATAGTTATATTGTTTACCTCTCTCCTCGGAGAGCCCTATCCCATTGACTGTTACATTTTCTATTTGAGCCTTAAAGCTTTTATCACTTAAATAGAATTTATATGGCATGCTTAATACAACCTCATTGTTTGAATAGATTGCTTCAATGGTATATTCATAATTAAATCCTTTTTGAAGATTTCTATCAGTATATTTTGATACCTCGCCAGATAATGTTGTGATTAACTCTCCATTACGATAAATTTTGTACTCTTTAGGCATTTTAAAAGGAGCTGGTACTGAAGAGAATACTGTTGTATTGGTAAAATTACTTGTGTTTTCTACTCCTTTAAAATTATTCAGAGGAGGAGAGATAGTTGGCTTCATGTAGATATTTCCTTTGGTATCTAATCCATTCCATTCGTAACCATCAAGAGAGACCATATTCCCTCTCTCTTCAACTATTTTCTCACCATCAACTTTTATAAAATATCCCTCTCCTTTATTTACCCTTAATGCACAATATAGAGGCTCTCTATTATTTATTACAAACTCTTTATTAAGAGTTATAACTACATCCTTATCCACAGAGGTCATCGGTATTGCTTGAGTATATATATTTGCTCCTTGACGAATATATAGGGTATAATCAATGCCAGCCAAACAACTTGTCTCTACACGTTTTATTACATATCCTTCAATCTCAGACAAATCGGACATACTCCACATCTGTCCAAAATATATGGGAAGTTTTGATTGCGATCGTATTTTTACAGATGGCTCTTCGCCTCCCCAAAATATTTGCTGTTCGCTTTGGGGCAAGCTCCAACTTATTGCAACATTATTTTCTGATATGCGTTCTATAATATCTATTGTTGGAGTTACTATGGGATATTTTGTAATTGTACTTTGATTGCTTTTTAGAGTTTCAATATCTTTGTCGGCATAGTATGCCGATACCTGATAGATATGCTCCCCTGTATAAAGCTTGTCATCGACAAAGGATGTTGAGGTGCAATTTCCAATGATTACGCCATTACGATATATAATATAATTTGTAGGCGTTATCTCTAATGGCAACCACGATAGCTCTACCTTAGAGCCATCATCTATCCACTTCGCATTGAGAGCCTTTGGAGAGGGCGTTATCTCTCCTTGTCGAGCACCTTGCAATAGATATGCCCCACTATTTAGAGGATCGAGATATTTTGATATATACGGCCAAAAATATTGTATCTTACCATAATAGTTTGAACCTTTTGGATTTGAACAAGATGAATTTCCTCCGGTTAATGCTCCTGTTACAAGCTTATCTTGACTGAATAACGGAGAGCCTGAAGAGCCACCCTCTGTTGCCGAGAATCCATTTGCTGTGCTTGTAAATTCAACAACCCAATGTGCGTTTACTCCACCTCCAGCACTCGGCCAAGTACCACTAACAGCAGGAGATATGTAGGTCGATATTTTTTTTACAGCTCCTTTAGGATGATGAATAGAGACTCCCGACTTTGGTGGTATAACTCCCCTATCCCAACCATTAAAATATGGTGTTATCGAAGCAGGAATATCAGAAGTCATCAACAAAAAAGCCTGATCCAATCCCTCTGTATCATCTAAACTTTTCCCCTCCAAAAATTTACACCCCACAAGAGTAGTACTCTCTTTTATCTCATCACTTCCACACTCCACTGCTTCGTAATTAAAATAGAAGAGCATCTGTTTTAAATCTATTTCCGAGGCTATAACTCCAGCATCTTCTAAACAATGAAAGGCTGTATATATATAGGGAGTAAAATCTTGTGCCGTATTATTTAAAAGTGTTGCTGAACATAGAAAAGAGTAGTTTCCTATTTTTGTTACAATTTTTACTACTCCATCTTTCTCGTTTTGCCAATCATCACCCTCACTACATACAACATCCACCATACAACCCAATAACTCAGAGGTGGTTACCTTTAAGTTTTTATACCCATAACAAATCTTATCTATCTCTATTCTGGGCATATCCCCATTAGGAGAGGCTACATACTCCAATATTAAATTATCTCCTGCAACAAATTCGGTAGCAAATGCTCCTCCTTCGGGATTGGTTTCTGATGTGTATGCTCCTAAAAGATGTGTGTGGTCATCGTTATAGATATATAATTTTGCACCTTGCGGAATATCAAATTGAGAATAGTAGAGTGATATGGCAATTGCTCCTAATGACTCTATTTTTAAACGAGATATTTTTTCGCCTGTTGGCAACATTTCCCACTCTCCATCTTTGGCAACGGATAGTTGAACGGAAAGATTTATTCCCACTCTTTCAGGCAAACCTTCGCTACTCGCTTCATCTTTTAGAAGTTCTTCGATAGTAAAGGGGTTTGAAATTATATTTGATTTTAAATCGTCGCACGATTTAAGGTTTGATTTTGGCAAACTCCAACTTGGAGGTGTTCCTCCGAAACCTATTTGTGCCGATAGGGGAAGTACAGATAGTAATGAAATTAAAAATATTATAACCCTCTCCATAATCTATCGCTACTGCAATCCTCTTGTTCGAGACGATTTGAATATTGATGTAAAATATTTTTTTATACGATTTGCATAGGCATGATTCTGATGCACCGATATTGATAGAGGGTCGCTAAAATATGTTACATCGCCCACCTCTCCAAACTGCTCAGGATAGAGTATCACAAGATTATTGTTTGCGAAATATTTTGATAAGAACGATGGTAGTTTATCTAAATTAGCTGAGTATGATACAGATGCTTGTCGTGCCGATACTACGATAAATAGGTCGTCTTCCAAAACTACGCCGGTCAACATTAAGATGTCATCCCACTTATCCATTATATGATATTCAGCTCTTATATTTCGCTTATCTCTGATTAATCGTCCTTTTATCTGTCCCAATGTATCGCGATGTCCATAGAATATTGTCTTACACCCTAATTGATTGGCCATATTTGATATTCTACTTACCCACGTTCCAAAGCCCGTTTCATACTCCGCCTTCTCGGGGATATATACTATTATTCGTGTAAGGGTGTTGGTGGGAATTATACTCTTGGCTATAAATATTGTCTTATTTGTTCCTTTAAGTATGGCATCAGTGGTTGAGCCAAAGAAAGAGTCTGCTATATTTGCTTTGTGATGAATTCCAATAAGTAACTCCGATATACCTTTCTCCTTTACTGTATGTATTATTCCACTTGCCACATTCATTGAGAAACGGGTAATTGTCTCAACCTGTATATCGGCTGCCGCCGCTATTTTTGATGCATGTGTAAGTAGATTGTTTGAGATTTTTGCCGATGCAGGATTATCGTGTCGAGCCTCATTAACAACATTCAAAAAATATAGAGGTTGTTTTATTTTGGGGTTCTTCATTACTAAAGCCATATTTACCAAAAGATCGGCTGTCATTGGATTTGATACAGAGACCAATATCTTTTGCTGTAGCTTGTCGCCTTGCTGTGGTTCCTCTTCGTTTATTGATGATAATGCTATCTCCTTTGCAGCTTTTTCGGTGAATAAGGCACTTACTGTACAAGAGATTAATATCATAAGAATTGCTCCATTAAGAATTGAGTTGTCGAACAATTCCATCTCATATCCTATAAGGATAACTGCCAATGTTGCCGCTGCCTTTGCCGAACTCAAACCAAATAACATTCGTCCCTCTGAAGAGCTTAAACGGAATGTTTTTTGCATCAGATACGCCGATACCCATTTAGATATGATGGCTACTGCTGTCATAAGCAGTGCTACCCATATACTATTCCATGATGAAAAGCCTCTTAAGTTTATCATCATTCCTACTCCTATCAAAAAATATGGGATAAAGAGTGCATTTCCTACAAACTCTAATCGGTTCATAAGAGGCGATACCGCTGGAATATAACGGGTTAGAATAATTCCTGCAAAAAAGGCTCCTATAATTCCTACTAACCCCACCAATTCTGCAAGATAGGCGGCAGCAAAAACTAACGATAAAATAAAAATAAACTGCGATACATTATCGCTATACTTTTTAAAGAACCAACGTGTAAGACGAGGATAAGCATATATTACTACAGCTCCGTAGAGTATAACTCCTATGGCAAATCTTACCCAATAAAAGAATCCCACTCCTCCCGATGCAACACCAACAACCACTGCCATTGTTGTCAAGGCAACAATTACAGCAATAACAGTTCCGGCTATGGCAATTGATACGGAACGTGATTTTGCCACTCCATACCTCGAGACTATAGGAAATGAAATAAGTGTGTGTGATGCATATATGGTTGAAAGCAACATTGATGCCACCCAACTTAACCCCAACGCATAGTGCGACACTACTAACCCTGCCAGGAACGGTACTATAAAGGTTATTATTCCAAAACTTATTCCCCGCTTCTTGTTCTTTTTAAAATCGGAGATACTCATCTCCAATCCTACAAGAAACATCAAATACAACAACCCCACATCTCCAAAGAACTTAAAACTTTCATCGTACGCAAGTAGATTAAAGCCATGAGGACCCATTATCATTCCCGAAAAAATAAGGCCTATTATGTGGGGGATATGTAATCTTTCTAAAATTACAGGGGCAAAAAGGATTATGGTCAGCACTATAAAAAATTTCGGTGCCGAATTCTCTATTGGAAGATTTAATGTAAGAGAACCTAAATCCATACCCCTTGCATTGTAACTATAAAGGTTCTGAGCCTATACTATAACAAGTTAAACTCTTGCTTGATTTTATCTACATAATCGAGTTTTTCCCATGTAAACAACTCAACCTCTTTTACCACTTCTGGGCTGTAACGAGAAGAGAATTTTTTAATAACCACTTTGGGCTCTCTTCCCATATGTCCGTAAGCAGCAGTCTCCTCATAGATAGGATTACGCAATTTTAATCGTTCTTCAATTGCGTATGGGCGAAGGTCAAAAATCTCTTTTACTTTCGCAGCAATTTCACCATCTTTCAAACCATTTTTTGCAGTTCCATAAGTGTTTACATATATGCTTATGGGTTCTGCCACACCTATGGCATAAGACAATTGTATTAATACTTCATCTGCAACCCCTGCTGCAACAAGGTTTTTTGCAATGTGGCGTGCCGCATAAGCTGCCGAACGGTCAACTTTTGAGGGGTCTTTTCCAGAGAACGCTCCTCCTCCGTGTGCCCCTTTACCTCCGTATGTATCAACGATTATTTTACGACCTGTTAATCCGGTATCACCATGAGGACCTCCAATCACGAATTTACCTGTTGGGTTTACATATAGTTTATAATCGTCTTTGAATAGTTGTTGTATTCTTTCGGGCAATGATGCCACTACACGAGGAATCAAGATTTCGGCAACATCTTTTCGAATTTGAGCCAACATCTCTGTATCGGCTTGCTCTTGGGTAATTGTTTGTCCGGGTTTTACAAAGTCATCGTGTTGAGTAGAAACAACTATTGTATCGATTCTCAAAGGAGTGTTGTTGTCATCATACTCAATTGTTACCTGACTCTTAGCATCGGGGCGAAGATATTTCATCTCCCTACCCTCTCGGCGAATTGCAGCAAGTTCAATCAATAATTTGTGCGATAAATCTAATGATAAAGGCATATATGAGTCGGTTTCGTTACTTGCATAACCAAACATCATACCTTGGTCTCCTGCACCTTGCTCCATATCACTGCTACGCTCAACACCACGATTTATATCGGCACTTTGTTCGTGAATTGCAGAGAATACACCACAAGAGTCTCCATCAAAGTTATACTCACTCTTGGTATATCCTATACGATTGATAACACGACGTGCAACATCCATTAAATCGATGTAAGCATTCGATTTAACCTCTCCTGCTATTACAACCTGCCCTGTTGTTACCAATGTTTCACAAGCTACTTTTGAATTTTTATCTTGAGCCAAAAACTCATCGAGAAGTGCATCTGATATTTGATCTGCAACTTTATCAGGATGTCCTTCAGAAACTGACTCTGATGTAAATAGATAACCCATTTTTATTATTGTTTTTTTGGGAAATTCTCCAACTTGCAGCAATATCTTTTTAGCATTTTTTCAAGTGGTTGCAAGCAATCAAATCTCTCCACGTTATACATTTGTTTTAAGGATATAGGGTAAAACAACCCTTACTTATAATTAATTTATGCAAAGGTAGTTATTTTTTTATGATTTATCGCTATATGAATTACTTAAAAAACTTGAAGCTATTTAAATTTTATCATAAATAAGTATATATTTGTACATCATAAAAAGATATGTATATGAAAATTTGTATCCCCTTAAAATTTATATTGCTGATAAGTTTTGCTTTCTCTTATTCGTTCATAAGAGGAGAAGTGTTATCTGAAAAGAACTACTTTAACCGTTTAGCAAACGACGGCAACAACATCTGGATTGCCACAAGCAAGGGTGTTGTAAGATATAATAAAACCGAAGAGAAGGCATACAACGGAAACGAAGCCTTGGAGATTGATGAGAACTCGGTAATAAACTGCATCAAAACCGACAAAAGTGGCAAGGTGTGGTATTCAGTCGAAAACGAGGGTGTTTACTATTACGACGGGGTAAAAGTTGAGAGCTATTTCGATTTCTATAAAGAGGAGCTTTTAAGACTGGCATTTGCTTTTGACGCAAACGACTCAATATGGGTATCGGCAGGAGGGCACTACATATCTCCAATGGTTGAAGATGCTCGTAAAGGGTATACAACCCCCGACACCTACTCAACTTCAAAAAACGCCTATATTATGGATATGGAATTCGACAGCAAAGGCAATCTGTGGATATCGATATTTGGCGAATATAATTCGCTTCTATGTCAAAAGAGCGATAACAGCTATTGCGAAAGTGCAATTGCCGAAGGAGGCACCGTATTGCCTTCACTTACAATTGATAAGGACGACAATATATGGTACACCGTTAATGATGGGTTAATCTATTACAACACTCAAACTGGCGTCCAAACCCTATATTCGCACGACACAGACAGCAACATTCCTGCTGCACATTTCTTTGCAAGCGATATTGATGATAACAACAATATGTGGTTTACCTCATCGCACTATCTGGTAAAATACGACGGAGAAAAATTTAGGTGGTGGAACAGTTACGGTTATCACGACCCTCGAGGAATACTTTGCGACGGAGATGTAGTTTGGATTTATATGTCGAACGACGTATTATTCCGTTTCGAAGACGAAAAGTTTGAAAAAATTGATTTGGCCCCCGAAGTTTCCGGCATCGAAAGTAACTATATCGAAAAGCCCAATACCAAAGCATATGTTTCAAATGGTGTGTTAATAGTTGAAAGCCCTGAGGAGATAACAAATATTTCGGTTTATGACATGATGGGTAGAGTAATAACTTCTGCTAATGCCAATGGAGCAACTTCTACTCAAATTGCATTGTCTTCAAATACTAAAGGATTGTTGATTGTTAAGGTAAACAATGAGGTAATCAAAGTAATTTGTAATTAATTTTAAAAGCACAAATACTATAAATCTTTATGTAATGAGCAGGGATTATCTCTGCTCATTATTTTTTTTCTCAATAAAATGCAAATAAATTCAAAACAGCATAAATATATTTGTATTTTATAAATATTAATTTTATCTTTAAAGCGATAATTAATTTTTAATTCTAATAAAAGGAGGTCGATATGAAAAAGATTCTTACTTTATTAGCAATGCTAATATCTCTTGGATTGACATCAGAGATAATAGCAACAAACCTACAATTACGGAGCAGGCAGAAGTTTCAGTAATACAGATGATTTCAATGTTACAACATCAAGTAATACTATCAAAATTAATATTGAGATAGAAAAAAAATCTACATATATGATTGAGGTAATTGATTTAAGTAATAATTATGTTAAAATTGCAGTTCCT